>NZ_JAPDPC010000003.1:300000-415602 GCF_026283945.1 Dyella humicola | reverse complement strand
TCTGGACCGTGTCTCAGTTCCAGTGTGGCTGATCATCCTCTCAGACCAGCTATCGATCGTCGCCTTGGTAGGCCATTACCCTACCAACTAGCTAATCGAACATCGGTCCGTCTAACCGCGCGAGGTCCGAAGATCCCCCGCTTTCTCCCGTAGGACGTATGCGGTATTAGCGTAAGTTTCCCTACGTTATCCCCCACGTCTAGGTAGGTCCCGATGCATTACTCACCCGTCCGCCACTCGCCACCCACAGTATTGCTACTGCTGTGCTGCCGTTCGACTTGCATGTGTTAAGCATGCCGCCAGCGTTCAATCTGAGCCAGGATCAAACTCTTCACTTAAGTTTTCGACCATCCGAAGATGATCTATCTTTCTGAAGGGTATGTCCCAACGTAAAACGTCATTGCTGACTTATATGTTGGACCCTTGCATTGCTTTGGACAGTCATTCCGTCCACTGCAAGGCGTCCACACAAGTCACCTGCGCACACTGTCAAAGATCTTAATCACTTGCGACTCGTTGCCGATATCGCGTTGGAACATTTCGTTCCGAGTGAGCCGCTCATCTTACATCGTTTTTCCTGTCCGTCAACACCTTCAGCGAAATATTTTTTGCTGTCGGGTTGTGGTGGAAACCGTCCAACGAAGAGCGTCTCGTTGGCAGGAGCGGAACTATAGCGCCCATCCACGAACCTGGGAAGGGGTATGACGACATTTTTTTCACTGCGATGACAAACGCGGCCGCCGCTACACTCGCGAACACTTCTCCGAAACGAGCCCTCACAACAATGAAACGTCTGCTCGCGCCTCTTTTAATGGTCTTTGCCACCGGCGCTTTCGCTGCGCCCCAGCCGAACGCGCCCGCCGTGCAGCTGCACGGCAAGCGCTTTACGACGGAATTCGCCACCAATAATGCGAGCCGTGAGCGTGGCTTGATGATGCGTACCGAGCTTGCGGCCGATCACAGCATGCTGTTTGTGTTTCCTGAGGACGACCAGCGCTGGTTCTGGATGAAGAACACGCTTATTCCGCTCGACATCCTGTACTTCGATGGCCATCGGAAGCTGGTGTCGGTGCAGGCGAACGTGCCGCCATGCAAGGCTGATCCCTGCCCTAGTTATCCGAGTGACCTGCCGGCCCGCTACGTACTGGAGCTGGCGGGCGGCACGGCTGCGAAGATCGGCGTCCAGGTAGGTGACGAGCTGACGATCGAGGGGACGGTCGGCCCCGTGCAGTAAGCAGCGGCCGATAAGTCGTGCCGGCAGGGAACGCCGACATGATAGGGAACGAGCAAGTCGGGGCGCAGATGTTCCAGGGCGTCCCAGTCGTCTTCAAAAGGAATGAACTGTTGCATGGTGCTGCTCCTGCCGTGTGCGCACCGTTTTGTGGTGCGCAGGAGCATTTAAGCAAACGGCCCGGTCCGTACGATGACGGAATCGGGCCGTTTGAGGGCAACGCAGCGAGCGAAATCAGTCGATTTCGATCATCTCGAAGTCTTCCTTGGTCGCGCCGCAGTCCGGGCACGTCCAGGTATCAGGTACATCGGCCCAGCGCGTGCCAGGCTCGATGCCCTCGTCGGGCAGGCCCAGGGCCTCGTCATAGATGAAGCCGCAAACAACACACATCCATTTGCGCAGGGTGCCGGTTTCGTTGGAGCTCTGATTCATCGCTGAACTGCTTGTTATGGAGAATAAGAGGCGCATTCTCGCAACTCCCCTGCCGATGCGAAAGCGTATGGCAGCTACTTTTAGTACTGGATTGAACCTGATGCATGCTCGACTTCGGGGCCGCGGCCTCTATGTGATCACCGACGGCCCCCGCCCCGACCTGCTGGAGGTAGTGGCCCAAGCCCTCGCCGGCGGTGCCCAGCTGGTGCAGTACCGCGACAAGACGACGGATAGCGCGCGCCGGCTGGCCGAAGCGCGCGTTATCCAGGCGCTATGCGCCGACCGAGGTATTCCGATGATCGTCAACGACGATATCGAGCTGGCCCGGGCCGCGGGCGCCGACGGGGTGCACCTGGGCGAAGACGATGGCGACGTCGCTGCCGCGCGGAACGCATTGGGGCAGCAGGCCATCATTGGCGTGTCCTGTTACGACTCGCTGGAGCGGGCCCGTGCGCTGGCCGCTGCCGGCGCCGACTATGTCGCCTTTGGCGCCTTCTTCCCCTCGCCCACCAAGCCGAACGCAGGGCGTGCCTCGCCTGAACTGCTGCGACAGAGCGCCGCGCTGGGCGTGCCCCGGGTGGCGATTGGCGGCATCACCCCGGACAATGGCGGATCCCTGATCGAAGCCGGCGCAGACTATCTGGCCGTGATTTCGGCCGTGTTCGGCGCTCCGGACGTGCGCGCCGCCGCCGAATGCTTTGCCCAACTTTTCCCTTCGCATTGAGATGTCCACGATGACCACCAACCACGAACTCTTCCAACGCGCGCAGCACTTGATGCCGGGCGGCGTGAACTCGCCGGTGCGCGCTTTCAAGTCGGTGGGCGGCGAACCGTTCTTTACTGCACGCGCGGACGGTGCCTATCTGTGGGATGTGGAAGGCAAGCGCTATATCGACTATGTCGGCTCATGGGGCCCGATGATCGCGGGTCACAACCACCCGCATGTGCGCGAGGCGGTGGAGCGGGCGGTGAAGAACGGCCTGTCCTATGGCACGCCCTGCCCCGCCGAAGTGACCATGGCCGAGACGATTACGCGCCTGGTGCCCTCGATCGACATGGTGCGCATGGTCAACTCGGGCACCGAGGCGACGATGTCGGCCATCCGCGTCGCCCGTGGCGCCACGGGGCGCAACAAGATCGTGAAGTTCGAGGGCTGCTACCACGGCCATGGCGACAGCTTCCTGGTGAAGGCGGGCTCGGGCGCGCTGACGTTTGGCGTACCCACCTCGCCCGGCGTACCCAAGGCGAATGCCGATCTCACATTGACTCTGGCCTATAACGATCTGGAGGCCGCACGCGTGCTGTTCGATGAGTACGGCAGCGACATTGCCGGCCTGATCATCGAGCCGGTGGCCGGCAACATGAACTGCATCCCGCCGAAGGAAGGCTACCTGCAAGGCCTGCGCGAGCTGTGCACGAAGCATGGCGCGTTGTTGATTTTCGACGAGGTGATGACCGGCTTCCGTGTCGCCCTGGGTGGCGCGCAGGCGTATTACGGCGTCACACCGGATCTCACCACGTTCGGCAAGATCATTGGCGGCGGCATGCCGGTGGGCGCCTATGGCGGTCGCCGCGAACTGATGCAGCAGGTGGCGCCGGCCGGCCCGATCTATCAGGCGGGCACGCTGTCGGGTAACCCGGTCGCCATGGCCGCTGGCCTGGCGATGCTGGAGTTGATCCAGGCGCCGGGCTTTTACGAGCAGCTCGCAGCCCGCACCCGCCTGCTCACCGACGGACTGCAGGCTGTGGCGGACGGTGAAGGGCTGGCCTTCAGCACGAACCGTGTCGGTGGCATGTTCGGTCTGTTTTTCACCGGCGAGAAGGTCGACACCTACGCCCAGGCCACTGCCGCGGATACGGCGCTGTTCAACCGCTTCTTCCACGGCATGCTGGAACGCGGCGTGTACCTGGCGCCCTCGGCGTTCGAAGCCGGCTTTGTTTCCAGCGCGCATACCGAGCAGGACATCGCCGATACGCTGGAAGCGGCACGGGCCGCCATGCGCTCCGCCCGCGCCGGGTAAAGCACACGGAATACGCTGCACGCCAGCCGATGCGCATGGCGTGCAGCGTAGCGTAGGTGCACGAGCGGATCCCGGCTAGCGTTCCCAAGTCACGCCGAAAGGAGCAGGCCGGCGTTATGCTGCGTTCCAACGCGCGTAAGGGATGCCGCAGGCATGGGCCAGCCGAAGCCGCTTCAGAGTGAGTCTTCCGTCGCTCCCGCGACCCAGAGTGGCTGGCGTGCCCGCTGGTTTCACATCATCTTCGCTCACGACGACGCGCCGGGACGCCTGTTCGACCTCGTGCTGATCGTGGCCATCCTGTCGAGCATTCTGGTCACCATGCTCGACACCGTGGTCGACCTGTCCGAGCGGTTCGAGACGGCGTTCTATGTGCTGGAATGGATCTTCACGATCGCCTTCACCGTGGAATACGTGATGCGCCTGGCCGTGGTGGCAAAGCCGCGCCGCTACGCGTTGAGCTTCTACGGCATCATCGACCTGCTGGCCGTGCTGCCGACCTATCTCAGCCTGGTCGTCACCGGCAGCCAATACCTGCTGGTGATCCGCGCTGTGCGCATCCTGCGCATCTTCCGCATTCTGAAGATGGCGCGTTACGTGGGCGAGGCGGATCTGCTGTGGAGCGCGCTGGAGCGTGCACGCCACAAGATCCTGATCTTCGTCAGCACCATCCTGACCCTGGTGTTGATCTTCGGTGCGCTGATGTATCTGGTCGAAGGGCCACAGCACGGCTTCACCAGCATTCCGCGCGCGATGTACTGGGCCATCGTGACCCTGACGACGGTGGGCTACGGCGACATCACGCCGCACACCGTGCTGGGCCAGGTACTCACCTCGCTGATCATGCTGGTGGGCTACAGCATCATCGCGGTTCCCACCGGCATCTTTGCGGCGGAACTGGCCGCCGGCATCCGTGATGCGCGCCAGCGCACGGTATGCCCGGGCTGCCAGCTCGACGATCACAACGCCGATGCGCGCTACTGCCGCCGCTGCGGGACTGAGCTGACGCGCACACCGCAGTAGCGCCGCGCTCAGGTCTCCAGATAGGAACGCAGCGCGGCTTCCAGGCGTTGCAAACCTTCAGCGATATCGGCGTCGCCGATATTGAGTGCCGGCACGAAGCGCAGCACGTCCGGCCCGGCCTGCAGCAGCAGCAGACCATGCGCCGCAGCGTGATCGAGCACCGAACCTGCCTTGCCCTTATGCGCATCCTTCAGCACCGCGCCGAGCATCAGGCCACGGCCGCGCACTTCGTCGAATAGATCCACCGATGCGTTGATGCGCGCCAGGCCATCGCGCAGCGCCTGCGATTGGTGCTGCACATTGCCCAGAACTTCCTCCGATGACAGCTTACGCAGCGCGACCCGCGCCACCGCCGCTGCCAGCGGATTGCCGCCAAAGGTGGTGCCGTGTGCGCCGAACTGCATGGTCTCGGCCACCTTGGGGCCCACCAGCATGGCGCCGATCGGGAAGCCGCAACCGAGCGCCTTGGCCAGGGTCACGATGTCCGGGGTCGCCTGATCCTGCACGTAGGCGAACAGCGAACCGGTACGGCCCATGCCGCACTGAATTTCGTCCAGGACCAAGAGCGCGCCGTGCTTGTCGCACAGCTCGCGCACACGCTTGATGAAGCCTGGCGCGGCAGGCAGCACGCCGCCCTCACCCTGCACCGGCTCCAGCATCACGGCCGCCACGTCACCGTGGGCGAAGGCAGCTTCAAGCGCGCCCACATCATTGAAGTCCAGATAGCGGAAGCCGCCTGGTAGCGGCTCGTAGCCTTCCTGGTACTTCGGCTGCGCGGTGGCGGTGACGGCAGCGAGGGTGCGGCCATGGAACGAGCCGCGGAAGGTGACGATGACGCGCTTGTCGGCCTCGCGGCCCTGCGACGAGGCCCATTTGCGCACGAGCTTGATCGCCGCTTCGTTCGCTTCGGTGCCGGAGTTGCACAGGAAGACGCGCTCGGCAAAGCCCGACGCGGCCACCAGCTCTTCGGCCAGGTGCAGCGGCGGCTCGCTGTAGAACACATTGCTGGTGTGCCAAAGCTTGTGCGCCTGGGTGGTGAGCGCTTCCAGCAGATCGGGATCCTGATGGCCCAAGGCGTTCACCGCGATGCCGGCGCCGAAATCGATGTAGTCGCGCCCCTGGGTGTCCCACACGCGCGAGCCCTTGCCGTGATCCAGCACCACATCGCGCGGTCGATACACCGGCAGCCAGTAGCGCTTGCCGAGATCGATCAGGGACTGGGCGGAAGGGTCTTGCGAATGCATGTCGTACTCCGGGCGTCGTCGGCGGGACGGCACCATGGCAGGGTTGGAATGGGGTTTGGGGGAACGCCGCAAGCCTGGTGCGCCGCACCACGCATCGTAAGCCCTGCGCCAGGCGATTGCACGGCATCGGCGCGGCCAGCTTCGAATCCGTGCGGCCCACGAAGAGTGTCAACCACACCCGCAACTTGTATCAGCCGGGTTACACCTGCGCAAAAAGCGCTTAACTGCGCGGCTCACAAGGCGTTACACCGGCATCTGGCCGATGCCGGTGTAACGCCATCAACACGCCCTTCACGCGGCATGAAAGCGGCCTGCGCGCAGCAAACCCGCACCGTTGGTGCATTTGCCGGCATTGGCACGCCGCTTGCTCTCTTTCACTCGTACAGGCGGGGAAGGGGGAAGGGCCAGCTGCGACAACGCACCGACCACCGTGGCAGGGACATCCACGGCGGCGGATTGGCAACGCCTTTGGGAGGCCCAGGGCAACGTCGGCGCGAGCCTCGCAGCTGGCAATGGTCGTCCCCCCATCCCGTCATCAATGGCCACGCCCGAGCAACGCGTGGTCCGATCGAAATTCCGCCGCGAGGCGGTCATGTGGGCGGTAACCCGGCAACCCCTGTGGCCGGGGCACCAATGGAAGCCCCCGGTCCGACCCCTGCGGGCCGGGGGCCTTCCTCTTCTGGGCCATGAGGTGAGCGGCGGGTGCTTGTAGTGACTCGGCTGGGTTGGCGCCGAACCAGCCATGCTTTCGCGAGCGCCCGCCGCTCACCTCGCTGCGGCCATCGATGCCTTCAGGTATGAGCTAACACTCCGCCGTGGTGGATGGCCGATCGCTTAGAGCCTGTCCAAGGTCTACGCGCAGCCAAAAGCGTGCTGGCACTGATTCTCTCCGCAACTTGCATGGGAGGGGCTAAAAGCGTGCCCGCATACTCCGTCCCTGCTTGTCCCAAAAACGGGACTCCCTGGGATCGCAGGGAGGGTTGGGGAGGGGTGTTTGTGGTCACTCGGAGACGTTGAGCAACTTCTTGGACGCTACTCAGCGCAGCTCATCGAGCGCTAGCTGGTGCTTCTTGCATAAGCGATAGATGGTGACCCGCGACACCTTGAGTCGACGCGCACATTCGCTCACGTTGAAGCGGCTTTCACGCAGGCAGGCCATGACCGCATCGCGCTCGGCGGCAACACGCGTGCTGCCGAGGCTGGAATGCGCCGCCCGTTTAGTCAGCACATCGGACAGATCCAGGTCGTCCACGCCGATCAGGGCATCCTCGGCAACCACGGCGGCGCGCTGCACCCGATTGAGCAGTTCGCGTATATTGCCCGGCCACGCGAAATCGAGCATGGCCCGCCGCGCCGCGGCGCTGAAAGAGCGTGCACGGCTGGCATGTAGCTCGCGGAAAGCATCGAGAAAACGCTGTGCCAGCGTCACCACGTCATCATCGCGTTCGCGCAACGCAGGCATGCGCAGGCGCAGCACGTTGAGCCGGTAATACAGATCCTCACGGAAGCGCCCCTGCTCGACGGCCTTTTCCAGATCCACATGGGTGGCGGCCAGCACGCGCACGTCCAGCTTGATCAACTGGCTGCTGCCAACGCGCTCCAGCGTGCCTTCCTGCAGGAAACGCAGGACACTCGTCTGCGCGTCGAGCGGCAGATCGCCGACCTCATCGAGAAACACCGTGCCGCCTGCCGCGGTCTCGAAATGGCCGATGCGGCGTGCGTTGGCTCCGGTGAAGGCGCCGCGCTCATGTCCAAACAGTTCCGACTGCACCAGGTTGGGCGGCAACGCTCCGCAATTGATGGCTGCAAACGGCCGGTCGGCACGCGCCGAAAGACCATGCAGCGCGCGCGCAGCGACTTCCTTGCCCGTGCCCGTCTCGCCGGTGATAAGCACCGGCAGCTCCACTGGCGCATATTTGCGAATGCTCGCCACTACCGTGCAAATGGCGGCGCTGCGCCCCGTCACTCCGATGTCGCTGGGCTCGGCGACCAGTGGCTGGTCGCCACCGATCCGCGCCAGCGACTCCAGCAGGCGATCGACGTCCACCGGCGTGGTGAAGTACTCGATGCTGGCATCGAGGATGCGATCGATCAGTGGGTCGTGGGTTGGCATGTCGGGCGCAATCAACGCCACCCATGGCAGCCAGGGATGATCGGCCATGAGCTGGGCCATGGCCTGGGCTGACTCGGAGTCGCCGTGACGCAGATCCGCCAGCGCAACCACCGTGTCGTTGTTGCGCATGCCGACACCGCTCTGCGTGCCGGCATCGGCCACGCGGATGATCCATCCTGCCTTCGCCAGGCCAGCGCGTTCCTCGCTGGCAGGCTGCCCAAACCAGACGACACAACGCCTGGCTTCCTCCCTCAAAACAGCCATGGCTCCCTCCCCCTCCCCTATAAGGGTCACAGGTTTCGGCCGGGCGCAGCCAAGTGATTGGCTAGCCCCGGTTACCACGTCCGTCGCGCAACTTACGCCGCGACCGATGGAAATATGTGATGTGCGTCACACAATATACAACTATGCGCATGACAGTCACCCGACAAATGGCGCATATCCGTCGAACGGAAGCCTAAGGTCGGGCGATTGGCTAAGACCTATGGCCTAGGAATTTTTCGCGGAAACACTACCTGCGCCCACCGACTTCGAAATACCGCAAGGCGCGTGATAGGAATGACACGACGAAATCGATCAGCCATCAGGCCGGACCGGCGACGTCAATGAATCACCATACACCCGTATTGGGCATCGAAGCCCAAGGCTCCTGCGGTGACAGCTGGCCATCCTGCAGCAATTCGATGGAAATGAGGTCGGGCGAGCGCACAAAAGCCATGTGGCCATCACGCGGAGGGCGGTTGATGATGTAGCCCATCGACTGCAGGCGGGCGCATGTGGCGTAGATGTCGTCCACGCGGAACGCCAGGTGGCCAAAGTTGCGCGCACTGCCGTAATCCTCGGTGGAGCCCCAGTTAAAGGTGAGCTCGACTTCCGCCTCCGGCGTTTCCGGCGCGGCCAGGAAAATCAGCGTGTACTTTCCGGCGGGGTTCTCCATGCGGCGGTTTTCTTTCAAGCCCAGCCCTTCGCAGAAGAAGCGCAGGCTGGCGTCGATATCGCGGATGCGGATCATCGTATGCAGGTATTTCATGAAGCACTCCGTGGCGCTGGGGAAGCACCGTCAGGTGGTAGCGACAGGCGAATGCGCTCGGCCATGCGATCAAGTGCGTCGCGTGGTGTCGGCGCGGGCAAGCCGTGGGGATAGACGCGCAGCAGGCCATCGGCGACGCGACGCGGCTGGACGTGCAGGTGGAAATGCGCCACTTCCTGGCCACCGGCGTGGCCGTTGGATTGCCATAGATTGAGGCCGGGCGAATCGAACACGGTACGCAAGGCATGCGCGACGCGCACACCCAACTGCATCACGTCACCCGCGAGCGCGGGGTCGATCGCGTAGATGTCCTCGACGTGCTGGCGTGGCACCACCAGCACGTGTCCAGGCACCGCCTGGCGCAGGTCGAGAAAAGCCAATGCAGCATCCGTTTCCGCGACCACGCTCGCTTCCAACCGGCCCGCCGCGATGGCGCAGAACGGACACCCCACGACCATCAGTCCAGAAAGAGGTCGGGCAGCAGCGATTGAGTCGGATCCATCGCGTAGGGCGAAAGATCCGTGATGCCGGCCTCGCGCAGCACGTCATCGTCGATCAGGAAATGGCCCGCGAAACCCGCGGCGGGGCGGATCAACACCGCGTGCGCAGCGTCGGCCATGATGGCCGGCTTGCGGCAACGCTCCAGCGGCACGCCGGGAATCAGATTGAGCGCATCGGTGGCGATGATGGTACGCGGCCACAGTGCATTGACCGCCACGCCCTTGGAACCGAACTCACCGGCCAGGCCCAGTGTGACGAAGCTCATGCCCATCTTGGCCAGCGTATAGCCGGTATGCGGCGCCCACCACTTGGGTTTGAGCGACGGTGGCGGCGCCAGCGTGAGGATGTGCGGGTTGGCAGCCTTGAGCAGGTGTGGCAGGCATGTTTGTGCGCACAGGAAGCTGCCTCGCGCATTCACTTGCTGCATCAGGTCGAAGCGCTTCATCGGTGTGTCGAGCGCGCCGGCCAGCCAGATCGCGCTGGCGTTGTTGACCAGGATGTCGATGCCGCCGAACGCTTCGACGGTGGCAGCGACGGCAGCCTGCACTTCGGCTTCTTCGCGGATGTCGCACTTGATCGGCAAGGCCTTGCCGCCGGCCGCCTCGATCTCCGCCGCCGCGCTATGGATGGTGCCCTGCAACTTGGGGTTGGGCACGCTGCTCTTGGCCGCAATGGCGATGTTGGCGCCGTCACGCGCGGCGCGCAGCGCGATCGCCAGGCCAATGCCACGCGAAGCACCGGTGATGAACAAGGTCTTGCCTGCCAGACTGCCCATGAGCTGCGTCTCCGCCAAAATGAAAGAGTGTAGAACGTCAGGTCGTGATAGCCATGCGAGCGTTCACGACGTCGATGATCAAGCCTTTTGGAAACGCGGCAGGATATCGCGCAACTCGCCGAGCCGCTGCACAGGGTCGGTCAATTCCAGCATGCGTTGGCGCTCGTCGTCGTGCAGTGGCAGCAGCTCCGCCAAGCGAAAACCAAGCCAGCTGGCGTCGTCGTACAGATGACGCGGCGCATGCCGCCAATGGGGCCCCATGGTCTCGATCAGGCGTTCCAGGATGGATTGCAGCAGCGCAAACTCTACCGGGACCAAGTGAGTCGACTCTTCCGCCCACACATCGACTTCACCGCGCACCAGACCGTTGGAACGCACGCGCGTCCTGGCCACGCGAAACCGTTCGCCACCCTCCGCAAGAATCCCCAGCAGGCCATCTTCGCGATTGTGGAAGTCGCTAATCCGAGCCAAGGTGCCAACGGCAGCCGGCATCGCTGGCTCACCCACTTCGTGCCCTTGCAGGATCAAACACACGCCGAACGGGCTGCCCGTGCGTGCGCACTCGCGCACCATGTCCAGATAGCGTGGCTCGAAGATGCGCAGCGTTAACTGGCCTCCGGGATAGAGCACGGTGCCGAGGGGAAACAACGGCAGATCGATGAGATGCGTTTGGGCCGCCATGGAGGAGAAGTTTAGCGGGTTGCGCAAGCACGCTCCCTCTCCCCTGCGGGGAGAGGGTTGGGGTGAGGGGGCAACCTTGCGATCAGACTCGGTGGAAACCGGCTTTGTAGTCGTTTACTCGCGAGCACCGGCCCCTCATCTCAACCTTCTCCCCAGAGGGGCGAAGGAGTCAGTGCTTAGAGCCGCTACGACTTGAGCGCTTCGACAAATCGCCTGGGCGCGCCTTCGAAACCACCATTGGACATGAACACCACGTGGTCACCCGGGCGCGCCTGACTACGCAGCGCCCCGATCAGCGCATCCACCGTCGGCACCGCGCTGCCGCGGCCATTCAGCGCGGCCGTGACGCGACCCGCGTCCCACGCCAGCTCGGGGCGATGCAGAAACACCACCGCATCGGCGTCGGCCAGTGAAGGTGCCAGCGCTTCCGCATGAGCACCCAGGCGCATCGAATTGGAGCGCGGCTCCAGCGCCACCAGGATGCGCGATGCACCCACCTTGGCGCGCAGACCAGCCAGCGTCGTGGCAATGGCCGTGGGGTGATGGGCGAAGTCGTCGTAGACGCGCACATCGCCCACCTCGCCCACCACCTCCATCCGTCGCTTGACGCTTTCGAAGCTTGCGAAGGCCGGCAGCAAGGTGCGCGGATTCGCGCCGGCCGCTGTCGCGGCGGCCAGCGCAGCGAGTGCATTCATCACGCTGTGGTTGCCCAGCAAGGACCAGTGCACTTCGCCGATCAACTCGCCGTTGTGGCGCACGGCGAAGGCCGAGCCATCGGCGACGAGCAAGTCCGCCTGCCAGTCACCCTTGCCAATACCGAAGGTTTCCACGGGCGTCCAGCGGCCCATCGCCAGAACTTCGAACAGATGCTGGTCATGTGCATTGACGATCAGTCGGCCATTGCCCGGCACCGTGCGCACCAGGTGATGGAACTGACGCTGGATGGCAGCCACGTCCGGGAAGATGTCCGCGTGGTCGTATTCGAGATTGTTGAGGATCGCGATGCGTGGCCGGTAGTGCACGAACTTCGAGCGTTTGTCGAAGAAGGCGCTGTCGTATTCGTCCGCCTCGATCACGAACGGCTTGCCGCTGCCGACGCGGGCGGAGACATCGAAATTGCCGGGCACGCCGCCAATCAGAAAGCCGGGCGCCATCCCTGCGCTTTCCAGCAGATGCGCCAACAGGCTGGTGGTAGTCGTCTTGCCATGCGTGCCGGCCACGGCCAGCACTTCGCGCCCCTGCAGCAACGTATCACCCAGCCATTGCGGCCCGGAGATGTAGCGCAGCTGTGCGTCCAGCATGTACTCCACCGCCGGGTTGCCACGCACCATGGCGTTGCCGACCACGACGAGATCCGGAGCCGGCTTGAGGTAGTCGGCCTGATAACCTTCCATCAAGCGGATGCCGAGCGACTCCAGCTGGGTGCTCATGGGTGGATAGACGTTGGCGTCGGAACCTTCAACAGTGAGTCCTAGCTCACGTGCCAGCGCGGCGACGCCGCCCATGAAGGTGCCGCAGATGCCGAGGATATGCAGGCGCATGTGTAACCCGTTGGCTGGAACCTGGAGGCGGGGAAGCAAGATCCCGCCTCGGAAAACATCGGGCCGCCCTGCGGCGGCCCGGAGTATCAGCCGTTGGCGGCTGCCGTGTTGCTGGACAGTGCGCGCTTGACGCGAGAGGTGACCTCGTCGAGTTCGCCCACGCCGTCAACCACCTGCAGCTTGCCGCGGCGAGCGAAGAAATCCGCCACCGGTGCCGTCTGCTCCGCGTAGATGTGCAGGCGATCGCGTACCACTTCCGGATCGTCGTCATGGCGGTGCTCCGCCTTGAAGCGAATTTCACAGCGGCCAATGATCACTTCGTTGGGCACATCGAGCTTCACGACGGCATCCAGCGGCTGGCCGATCTTGGCCAGCAGATGATCCAACGCGTCAGCCTGGGCCAGGTTGCGCGGATAGCCGTCGAGGATGAAGCCGTTCTTGACGTCGTCAAGGGAAAGACGCTCTTCCAGCATGCCGAGCAGGATGTCGTCGGATACCAGCTTGCCGGCGTTCATCACTTCCTTGGCTTTCAGGCCCTGCGGCGTGCCAGCTGCCACCGCCGCGCGAAGCATGTCGCCGGTCGAGATGTGCGGTACGCCGAGTTCCACCTTCAGCCGTGCGGCCTGGGTGCCTTTGCCCGAGCCGGGCGGACCGAGTAGGACGAGTCGCATAATGCTCCAAGGTATCCACGAGCCACCGCACGCTGCGGCACCCGTTGGATTCAAGATAGTGGCCTGCAAATTAACTTCTGCGACGTGTCCCGTCAAACGAGCATCGCCGACATTTCGCGCCAAGTCATTGTTGCAAAACGGATACTTGACGACACACGATAGCCGCAAAGGACACATCGAAGGCCGACGACGGGCCCGCTATCCCGACTGACGAAAGGATCTGCCATGTCAATTCCCCGGATTCATATCGTGACGCTTGGCGTGAGCGACCTTGTACGCTCCCGGCGTTTTTACGAAGCGCTGGGCTGGAAGGCGTCGTCCGCCAGCAATGAGGGCATCGTCTTCCTGAAAGGCGCCGCGGGCGTGCTGGCCCTGTATGGCCGCTAGGCGCTGGCGGAAGATGCCCAGGTCGAAGATCAGCCCAGCGGCTTCGCCGCGATCTCACTCGCGCGCAATGCCAGCTCCAAGCCCGAGGTGGATCAATGTTTCAACGCCGCGGTAGCCGCTGGCGCCACGGCCATCAAGTCGCCACAAAAGGTCTTCTGGGGTGGCTATTCCGGCTATATCGCGGATCCGGACGGTCATTTGTGGGAGTTCGCTTTCAACCCGTACTTCGTGTTTGATGAGCAAGGCAACCTCGCCCTACCGGACTGATACACCCATGACAAAGTCGACGTCACAACCCTCAGGTCGCCTGCTTTATGCCCAGTCCGGCGGCGTCACCGCCGTGATCAATGCCACTGCCGCAGGCGTGATCGAGGCTGCGCGCGCCAAGGGCGTGAAGGTCTGTGCGGCGCGCAACGGCATTCTCGGTGCGCTGCGCGAGGATCTGATCGATACGTCCAAGGAATCCAAGGCCGCCATCACCGCGCTGCGCCATACACCGGGCGGCGCGTTTGGGTCCTGCCGCTACAAGCTGAAGTCGCTCGAAGCGAACCGCGCCGAGTATGAGCGCCTGATCGATGTATTCCGCGCACATGACATCCGCTGGTTTCTCTACAACGGCGGCAACGATTCCGCCGATACGGCGCTGAAGATCTCCCAGCTCGGCAAGGCCATGGGCTACGACATACGCTGCATCGGCGTGCCCAAGACGGTGGACAACGATCTCGCCGTGACCGACTGCTGCCCGGGTTTTGGTTCGGTGGCGAAATACACCGCGGTGTCCACGCTGGAAGCCAGCCTCGATGTCGCCTCGATGGCCGATACGTCGACCAAGGTCTTTATCGTGGAAGTGATGGGTCGCCATGCCGGCTGGATCGCCGCAGCAGCAGGACTCGCCGGCGAAGGCGCCGATGCGCCGCCGCACCTCATCCTGTTCCCCGAGCGCGTGTTCGACGAAGCTGCCTTCCTGGCCAAGGTGAAGGCCACGGTAGAACGCGTGGGCTGGTGCACCGTGGTCGCCTCGGAAGGCATTCGCAATGCACAAGGCCAGTTCCTTGCGGAAGCGGGCACGCGCGATGCATTCGGCCATAGCCAGCTGGGCGGCGTGGCACCAGTGCTGGCCGCGCTGGTGAAGGAAAAGCTCGGTTACAAGTATCACTGGGCTCTGCCTGACTACCTGCAGCGCTCGGCTCGTCACCTCGCCTCGAAGACCGACGCCGATCAGGCCTACGCTGTGGGCAAGGCCGCTGTCGACTACGCGCTGGCCGGCATGAATGCCGTGATGCCGGTGATCGTACGTACCAGTGACGCGCCCTACCGCTGGAAAATCGAAGCCGCACCGCTGCTGAAGATCGCCAATCGCGAAAAGAAAATGCCCGCGGGATTTCTCTCCCGTGACGGCTTCGGCATTACGGCGGCAGCGCGACGCTATCTCGCTCCTTTGATTCAGGGCGAAGCACCATTGCCATACGGCAAGGATGGCCTGCCGAAGTATGTGACGCTCAGGAACGAAGCCATCCCACGCAAGCTGCCCTCGTTCAAGGCGTGAGAAAGCGGGTCATGCTCACGCGGTAATCCGCGTAGTCCTGGATCGTGTTGTGGCCTGCGTCGGGTACGACTTGCTGTGCGGGTGCCTGGGGAAAAGTGGCGGCGAGCGCCGCCGTGCGCTCGGCAGGAATGATTTCGTCCTGTCCGGCGCGTATCAGCAAGACCGGAGCATGAATGGCGGCGGCGTGACGCCACGATTCAAATCGCTCGCGCATCAGGGCGTTCACTGGCACCCATGGGTAGTAAGACGCAGCCACCCGCACCAGGCTGTCGAACGGCGTCACCAGCACCAGCCGCTCGACCGGCCGCTGAGCCCCCAACTGGACCGCCACGCCGCTGCCAAGGCTGCGGCCAATTACCGCGACCGACGCATGTTGCGGCGCGACCCGATCAAACAGGGCGACCGCATCCGCCACCAGCGCTGATTCGGTCGGCACACCCTCGCTGGCGCCATAGCCGCGATAAGGCAGCAGATAAATCGTCCGATCGGGAAACCACGACGCAAGATCGGTGCGCGCGTCCTCGACTCGCTCAGCGTTCCCACCGAAGTACAGCAACGCCCGCCGCTGCCCCGGGTTCATCACCCATCCATGCAAGACGACGCCATCGCGGGTCAGCGCGAAGTCTGGTCGCTGCTTGACCAGCCACGTCGCCTCCGGGTGATAGACCAGCTGACGCTGCCCCAGGTACAACGATAGGCAGAGCGCGCCGTAGAGCAGCGCAGCAAGCAGTACAAACACGGCCGTCACCCGCAGGAACATCACCCCCTCCCTCGTGCATGAACCACCAGCAGGCCCTCAATCCACGCACGCCACGCGGATGCATGTCTCGTGAATGAGCGATAGCTGAAAGCTCTCACGTCCTTCGCAGGAAATCACCCTCAGCGTTCAGATACGGATTTCTACGATGAGCTTGCCTGACCAACGCCCGTGGCGTCGGCTGGCTTACCGAGGAGGATGCGATGAAGGCCCTTTCCAGCGTGCTCGTAGCTCTGTCCCTGCTCGTGAGCAGTGGCGCCGCCCTGGCCGATCACGACCACGACGACCATGGACACGACCGCGGGCAGGGATACGCCGATCGCCATGATCGCGATGACCACCACGATCGCGACGACCGTCGGGACCGCTACAACCACGACGACCGTCATCGTGGCGGCGACTGGGATCACCGTGGGGAAGACCGCCGCTATTACGGCGTCCGCTATGACCGCGCCGACCGCTATTACGCCGGGCCGCGCCACTGGGAACGTGGCGTCCGCTATGACGGGCCCATGTACATCGTGAACGACTACGTCGATTACCGGCTGGCTCCGCCGCCGTATGGCTACCGCTGGGTGCGCGACGACGGCAATTACGTGCTCGTATCGATCGGCGACAACATGATCCTGGACGTCGCTATCCGCTGATCGCCCCGTCGGCTGCCCCAAGGGCGATGCCGTGAGGCATCGCCCATTTTGTGACCGCGGCCCACCATGCGCTGCGACGCACAACACGACTGTCGTCAACCTCTGCCTATACTCCCCAGGACCGCCCGCAAAGGGCGGTCGCCGTGTCGGGCTGCCGGAGGCGGTCCCGATGGAGGTATTACCACTCATGGGGAGGCTCTGATGCTGCAGCAGTATGGCTTGTGGATCGTGCTGGCATGTGCGGTCTTGGCAGTTCTGTATGGCGCGCTCTCGGTGCGCTGGGTCCTGGCGCAATCACCGGGTAATGCGCGCATGCAGGAGATCGCAGCGGCGATCCAGGAGGGTGCAAAGGCGTATCTCAACCGCCAATACACCACCATCGGCGGCGTCGGTGTCGTGCTGTTTCTGATCATCGGTTTCGCGCTGGACTGGGGTACCGCCGTCGGCTTTGCTGTGGGCGCCATCCTGTCCGGCGCTACCGGCTATATCGGCATGAATGTTTCGGTCCGCGCTAACGTGCGCACCGCCGAAGCGGCCCGAAACGGACTCGCCGCGGCACTGAATGTGGCGTTCCGCGGCGGCGCCATCACCGGCATGCTGGTGGTTGGCCTGGCCCTGCTCGGCGTCACCGGGTATTACCTCGTTCTGCGCTACCTGGGCTACGAGACCATGCACGCGCTGCACGCGCTGGTCGGCCTGGCCTTCGGCTCGTCGCTGATCTCGATCTTCGCGCGCCTGGGCGGCGGCATCTTCACCAAGGGCGCCGATGTGGGCGCTGACCTGGTCGGCAAGGTGGAGGCCGGCATCCCTGAAGATGACCCGCGCAACCCTGCGGTGATCGCCGACAACGTGGGCGACAACGTCGGTGATTGCGCAGGCATGGCCGCCGACCTGTTCGAAACCTATGCGGTGACCTTGATCGCCACCATGCTGCTGGGCGGCGTCATGGCCGAGCAGACGGGAAGCAACGGTGTGCTGTTCCCGCTGCTGCTCGGTGGCGCCTCCATCGTGGCCTCGATCATCGGCACGTTCTTCGTGAAGGCCCGCGGCCCCAAGATCATGAATGCGCTCTACGCCGGCGTCGCAGTGTCGGCGGTACTTGCCGCCATCGCGTTCTGGCCGATCACCAGCCAGTTGATGGCCGATTCAGCCTACGGTGTGGGCCATATCTACGGCTGTGCCCTGATCGGCCTGGTGCTGACCGGCGCCATGGTGGTGATCACCGAGTACTACACCGCCACCGAATATGGCCCGGTGCAGCACATAGCCAAAGCGTCCACCACCGGTCATGGCACCAATATCATCGCGGGCCTGGGCATCTCGATGAAGGCCACGGCCTTGCCGGTACTCGCCGTTTGCGCGGCGATCTGGGGCGCCTACGCACTGGCTGGCCTGTACGGCATCGCCATCGCGGCGACGGCCATGCTCAGCATGACCGGCATGATCGTGGCGCTCGATGCTTATGGCCCGATCACCGACAACGCCGGCGGCATTGCCGAAATGGCGGATCTACCTCCGGAGGTGCGTGGCATTACCGATCCGCTCGATGCGGTCGGCAACACCACAAAGGCGGTCACCAAGGGCTATGCCATCGGCTCTGCCGGCCTCGCCGCGCTAGTGCTGTTCGCCGACTACACGCACAACCTCAGCCAGCATCTCAATGTCACCGATTTCCGCTTCGATCTTTCCAACCACTACGTGATCATCGGCCTGCTGATTGGCGGCCTGATCCCGTACTTGTTCGGTGCGATGGCGATGGAAGCCGTGGGTCGCGCGGCCGGTGCGGTAGTGGAGGAAGTGCGCCGACAGTTCCGCGAGATTCCCGGCATCATGCAGGGCACGGCCAAGCCGGATTATTCGCGCGCGGTGGATATGCTGACCAAGTCGGCGATCAAGGAAATGCTGGTGCCTTCGCTGCTGCCTGTGCTGGTCCCCGTGCTGGTGCTGTTCGGCTTCAAGTGGCTCGGTGGCGTGGAAGCCGGTGCACAGGCGCTGGGTGGCGTCTTGATCGGCACCATCGTCACCGGCTTGTTCGTAGCCATCTCCATGACCACCGGCGGTGGTGCCTGGGACAATGCGAAGAAGTACATCGAGGACGGCCATTTCGGCGGCAAAGGTTCGGAAGCACACAAGGCCGCCGTCACCGGCGACACCGTCGGCGATCCGTACAAGGACACGGCTGGACCGGCAGTGAATCCGCTGATCAAGATCATCAATATCGTGGCCTTGTTGCTGATACCTCTGCTTTGACCAAGCGCGCACGATCACCTCATCGGTGATCGTGCGAACCCGCACGGCACGATTGCCCCCTCTCCCCTTTGGGGGGAGGGAGTAAGGAATAGGAAATTCCATGGCATCCAAGACCTCACTCTGGCTGGTACTGGCGCTGAGCCTCACACTAGGCGGCATGACGCACGCAACTGACAAAGCCATGCCGGCTGCGCCGGCAAGCAATGATCCCAACCTGTGGCTGGAAAACATCGACGGCACCAAGCAGCTCGACTGGGTCAAGCAGCAGAACGCCGACACGGTCAGGAAATACGCCGACAGCGCCGAGTTCAAACAACTCGATGCGCGCCTCCTCGAGGTGCTCGATTCCAACGAGCGCATCCCGATGGTGAGCAAGATCGGCGACCACTTCTACAACTTCTGGCGCGACAAGGATCACCCCAAGGGCCTGTGGCGCCGCACCACGCTGGACGAATACCGCAAGGACCAGCCGGCATGGGAAATCGTGATCGATCTCGACGCCCTGGCCAAATCCGAGCACGAGAACTGGGTGTGGCACGGCGCGGAGTGCCTGAAGCCTGATTACCAGCGCTGCCTGGTCTCCCTATCGCGCGGCGGCGCAGACGCCGATGTAGTGCGCGAGTTCGACCTGCCCGGCAAGCAGTTCGTCAACGGTGGTTTCGAGCTGCCCGAGGCCAAGAGCCGGGTCGCCTGGATGGACCAGGACCATCTCTACGTCGCCACGGACTTTGGCCCCGGCTCGATGACCACGTCCAGCTATCCGCGCATCGTCAAGGAATGGAAGCGCGGCACGCCGCTGTCCAGCGCCACTACCGTGTACGAAGCCGAGAACGACGACATGAGCGTATCGGCGGCACGCGACAACACGCCCGGGTTCGAGCGTGACTTCGTCGTTCGACAGATCGCTTTCTACGACAGCGAGACCTTCGTTCGTGGCAAGGACGGCAAGCTCAGCAGGATCGACGTGCCGACCGACGCCATCACCGACGTGCACCGCGAATGGCTGCTGATCGAACCACGCAGCGACTGGAATATCGGCGGCAAGACGTACAAGTCCGGTTCGCTGCTAACTGCACGATTCGACGACTACATGGCCGGCAAGCGCGAGCTCACCGTGCTGTTCGAGCCTACCGATAGCACGGCTTTGGACGGCTATTCGTGGACCCGCCATCAGTTGATCCTCAATGTGATGGACAACGTGGTGAACAAGCTGGAAGTGTTGACGCCACGGGCCGGCGAGTGGAAACGTGAAAGCCTGGGCGGCGCGCCCAAGCTCTCCACTATCGCCGCAGGCGCGGTGGACGAGGACAGCCGCGACGACTACTTCCTCACGGTCTCCGGCTTCCTGCAACCCACCACGCTGTACTATGGCACGCTCGGCCAGGGCGAAGCGCAGGCGATCAAGCACAGCCCCAGCTTCTTCGATGCCTCGCGCTTTGAGGTGAGCCAGCACTTCGCCACCTCCAAGGACGGCACCCGCGTGCCCTACTTCGAGATTGCCCCGAAGAACCTCAAGGCTGATGGCAAGAACCCGACCCTGCAATACGGCTACGGCGGTTTCGAGATCTCGTTGCAGCCGAACTACAGCGGCAACGTGGGTCGTGCCTGGCTGGAGAAGGGCGGCATCTACGTGATCGCGAACATCCGTGGCGGCGGCGAGTACGGTCCGCGCTGGCACAAGGCCGCACTGAAGGCGAACCGTCTGCGTGCCTACGAAGACTTCGCTGCCGTGTCCGAAGACCTGATCGCACGCAAGATCACCTCGCCGCAGCACCTGGGCGCGATGGGTGGCAGCAATGGCGGATTGCTGATGGGCAATATGCTCACACTGTATCCGCAGCTGTATGGCGCCATCGTCAGCCAGGTGGCCCTGCTCGACATGCAGCGCTACACCCACCTGTCGGCCGGTGCCTCGTGGATTGCCGAGTACGGCGACCCGGACAAGCCGGCCGAGTGGTCGTGGATCAAGACCTTCTCACCGTACACGAACGCCAGGGCCGCACAGAAGTACCCGCCGGTGCTGTTCACCACCTCGACGCGCGACGACCGCGTAGGTCCGGTGCACGCGCGCAAGATGTACGCCAAGCTGGACCAGCTGGGCTATGACACCAGTTTCTACGAGAACATCGAAGGCGGTCACGGCGCCGCAGCGGACAACAAACAGTCTGCCTTCATGAGCGCCCTGGGCTACAGCTACCTCTGGGAACACGTGAAGTAGGGCCGCCTCACCGCGTAACATGGGAGGGCCGGCATGGGCCGGCTCTCCTTCGATGGCGCATGAAAGACCACACGATTCGCCCTGAACTGCGCGAGTGGATTCTCACCACCACCCGCGACGGACACAGCGCCCAGGATGTACTCCGGCTGATGAAAGAGGCCGGCTACAGCGGTGACCAGAGCCGCCACATTGTCGCTCGCGTGCTGAATATTCCGGTAGCCACGCTTACGCTCAGCACGGGCAAGCGTCCCCACGGTCGACGAACGCGACACCCCGCTCCACCACTGCAGGTGATTGGCGATCGCGCGGTGCGCGTCACGCTGAGCGTGGATACGCCGGTGATCCGCGTACTCGAGGGGCTGCTTTCCGATCAAGAATGTGACGAGCTGATCGCGCAATCCAGGCCTCGCCTGCAG
The DNA here is from genome assembly GCF_026283945.1 of Dyella humicola. Classification (NCBI taxonomy): domain Bacteria; kingdom Pseudomonadati; phylum Pseudomonadota; class Gammaproteobacteria; order Lysobacterales; family Rhodanobacteraceae; genus Dyella; species Dyella humicola. Next base: position 394,121 of record NZ_JAPDPC010000003.1, on the reverse strand, counting down.
CGCTCGCTGACCGTCGACGTGGATGGCCGGCACCAGACGGACGAACGGCGCACCAGCCAGGGCATGTTCTTTCGCAATGGCGAGACACCGCTGGTCCAGCGTATCGAACAGCGCATCGCCAGCTTGCTGGATGTCCCCACCGATCACGGCGAAGGGCTGCAGATCCTGCACTATCTGCCCGGCCAGGAATACGAGCCGCACTACGACTGGTTCGACCCAAGCCAGCCCGGCTTCGAGGCCATCACGGCCCGGGGCGGCCAACGCATCGCCAGCGTGGTGATGTATCTCAACACGCCTGAGGAAGGTGGCGGCACGGCCTTTCCGGCGCTGGGGCTCACGGTCACCGCCCTGCGCGGCTCAGCCGTCTATTTCGCCTATGAGACGGGCGACGAGGCCTCGCTGCATGCGGGCCTGCCGGTGACCCGTGGTGAGAAGTGGATCGCCACCAAATGGCTGCGAGAGCGGCCTTATAAGCCCTGAGAAGCATCCACGCGGCGCGCATTCCGACGCGCCAACCCTCTTGATCCAGCCGAACAGCCAACCGCACCTGACCCGGCCAACACCCCGGCTGCTGCGATGCACCACCTTTTGCCGTATGCTTTTGGGTCTTTGTTTTTGACCAAGCCTAAGGACACCCCCATGGGTCTGCACCTCGTTTCCGCCGGCCGCAAGGTTCCGGACGAAATCAACGTCATCATCGAAATCCCCAAGGACGCCGAGCCCGTCAAGTACGAGGTGGAGAAGGAAAGCGGCGCGATCTTCGTCGACCGCATCCTGTCCACGCCGATGCGCTATCCGTGCAACTACGGCTATGTGCCGGGCACCTTGGGCGGCGACGGCGATCCGCTGGACGCGCTGGTGATCCTGCCGTTGCCGCTGGTGCCGGGCGCCGTGATTCGCTGCCATCCGGTCGGCATGCTCAAGATGACCGACGAGGCCGGCAGCGACGAGAAGCTGGTGGTCGTTCCGGTGGAGAAGATCTTCGCTGGTTACGCCCACATCAAGGACATCGGTTCCGTTTCCGGCCATTGGCTGGAGCGCATCGGCCACTTTTTCGAGCACTACAAGGATCTCGAGAAGGGTAAGTGGGTCAAGCTCGAGGGCTGGGTCGGCGCCGATGAGGCCAAGGCCGAAATCCTGGCCGGCATCGACCGCTACCAGGCTGACAAGAAAGGCTGATCAGCCTGAATTGATCGGCTTTGACTGATCGCGTTTGATAAGGCGCGTCGCCTCCGGGCGGCGCGTTTTTTTGTGTCCGCTCGCCGCGCGACGAGCGCCCCCCGCGCTCAGGAAAGCCACTGCGCCCATGGCGCGTGGTTCGATAGGACCGCGGCTGGTTCGTAGATATCCGGCGCCCTGACCCACCACCACATCAGCGCGCAGGCGACCAGCACGCCAATAGCCAACGCCACCAGCACCGCGCGCAGCATCAGATGACTGGATCGACCAAGATTGTCCGGCGTCGACATAAGCGACTCCTTGAGGGGACAGTTCTGCCTATAACGCCGATGTCCGAGCTTGGCTGACCGACGGTCTCGGCGCTTGCCCGGCTCGCCGTTCTTGCCTATCTGCCCAGCATCCCCGCAAGATCCTTCGCAGGATCCCTTGTCACGGCGAGAACGCCTTCGACCATGCACGGACACGACTCTTGAATGGCCCGAACCGTAGGGTGACGCGCGCGAAACGCAGGTGAAAAAAAGCCGTGCGCCACCTGTGCGCACGGCTTTTTTGTCCCATCCGATGGTCGTTACTGCATCAGGCCTTGTGATAGACCTCGGCACCCTGCGCAAGGAACTCGGCCGACTTCTCAGCCATGCCCGCATCCAAAGCCTCGATTTCGCCCGTGCCGTGCTCGGCGGCGTAATCGCGCACGTCCTGGGTGATCTTCATCGAGCAGAACTTCGGACCGCACATCGAGCAGAAGTGGGCGCTCTTGTGCGCATCCTTGGGCAAGGTCTCGTCGTGGAATTCCTTGGCCTTCTCCGGATCCAGACCAAGGTTGAACTGGTCGTCCCAGCGGAATTCGAAACGGGCCTTGCTGAGTGCGTTATCACGCACCTGCGCACCGGGATGCCCCTTGGCCAGATCCGCCGCATGGGCGGCGATCTTGTAGGCGATGATGCCGTCGCGCACGTCCTGCTTGTTCGGCAGGCCCAGGTGCTCCTTTGGCGTCACGTAGCAGAGCATGGCGGTGCCGAACCAGCCGATCATCGCCGCGCCGATGGCGCTGGTGATGTGGTCGTAGCCCGGCGCGATATCGGTGGTCAGCGGCCCCAGCGTGTAGAACGGCGCCTCGGCACACTTTTCCAGCTGACGCTCCATGTTCTCCTTGATCAGGTGCATCGGCACGTGGCCGGGGCCCTCGATCATCACCTGCACATCGTGCTTCCAGGCGATCTGGGTCAGCTCACCCAGGGTATCGAGCTCGCCGAACTGCGCCGCATCGTTGGCGTCGGCGATGCAGCCGGGACGCAGGCCGTCACCGAGACTGAAGGACACGTCGTACGCCTTCATGATCTCGCAGATGTCTTCGAAATGCGTGTAGAGGAAGTTTTCCTTGTGATGCGCCAGGCACCACTTGGCCATGATCGAACCGCCGCGCGACACAATGCCGGTCACTCGCTTGGCGGTGAGCGGCACGAAGCGCAGCAGCACGCCAGCATGGATGGTGAAGTAATCCACGCCCTGCTCGGCCTGCTCGATCAGCGTGTCGCGGAAGATTTCCCAGGTGAGGTTTTCGGCGACGCCATCGACTTTTTCCAGCGCCTGGTAAATCGGCACCGTGCCGATCGGCACCGGCGAATTGCGAATGATCCACTCGCGCGTCTCATGGATGTGCTTGCCGGTGGAAAGATCCATCACCGTGTCGCCGCCCCAACGGATCGACCACACCAGCTTCTCCACTTCCTCGGCGATACCCGACGAAACCGCCGAATTGCCGATATTCGCGTTGATTTTGGTGAGGAAGTTGCGACCGATGATCATGGGCTCGCTTTCCGGATGGTTGATATTGGCCGGGATGATGGCGCGACCGCGCGCCACTTCGTCACGCACGAATTCCGGTGTGATCAGTTTGGGCAGCGCCGCACCGAAGGACTGGCCAGGATGCTGCTTGAGCAGAGCACTATCGCGCAGCGCCTCGATCTTCTGGTTCTCGCGGATGGCGATGTATTCCATCTCCGGCGTGACGATGCCACGGCGCGCGTAATGCATCTGGGTTACGTTGGCGCCCGCCTTGGCGCGATGCGGCGCGCGGATGCCGGTGAAACGGAAGGCATCGAGCTTGGCGTCGGCGGCGCGCTGGCGACCGAACGCCGAACTGAGGCCATCCAGCTGCTCGGTATCGCCACGTTCGGCGATCCAGGCCGCCCGCAGCGCCGGCAGGCCGGCAGCAAGATCCACCTGGTAGTCGGGATCGGTATACGGACCCGAGGTGTCGTAGACGGTGATCGGCGGATTCACCTCGCCACCAAATAACGTCGGCGTCTGCGCCTGCTCGATTTCGCGCAGCGGCACGCGCAGATCGGGACGGCTGCCCTGCACGTGGATCTTGCGCGAACCCGGAATCGGGCGCGTCACGGCTTCGGAGAGTTCCTGCGCAGCGCGCGCGAGGTCGGTGGGCAGAGCGTTCATCAGCATGGGTCCGGTGCTAGCAATGTCCACATAGGGACGCGCTTTGTTGAAGAGTCCGCACATGGAGGCGCGGGTTGTTGCGAAGGGATTCGCAGACAAGCAACGAAGCGACGGCGCCAGTCGCACGACGAGGGTCGTGCGGCGAAGCTCCCTACAGCGGTACTAGCCGCATCAGGTTCGAAGGGACTCTCTCAGCCGACTGTTGCCGGCACCCCCGCTTCCAGGGCGCTATTTGAGCACGAAGCGAGGTTTGTCGCGAGGGTGGCTGCTGCCGGCAGCCATGAACGACCGTACGGGAGGGGTGAAATCAGTGCTTCCTGTAAGCGCGCAGGAACATGTCCACGCCATCACGGGCAGTCTGTTCCAGCTCGGCGGCGTACGAGAAAGCGCATTCCTCGCAGCCGAACATGCGGCGAAGCAGCATCTCACCCTTGATCAGGGAGATGAACTGGCCAGCGGCACGTGTCACGTTGGGGATATCCAGCTTGCCGTCGTCAACGGCCTGTTGCAGCAGGCGTTTCATCAAACCAAGCGTGCGGTCCGGGCCTTCCTCCCACAGCAGCTTGCCGTAGCGGGGGTTGCCCTGGCGGCAGTCGCTGAGGATGGCGCGGAAGGTACCAACGTTCTGAACGTCGCAGTCCAGCCTCACGTGATGCAGGGCGATGCGCTCCAGCGTCTCGCGGACATCCTCGTTCGGGTCGTATTGGTAGGTGTCTTCCGGCATCAGGTCCTGGATGCGCGCGCGAATGACTTCGCGGAACAGGTTGTCCTTGTCGCCGAAATGACTGTAGACCGTGAGCTTGGACACGCCCGCCTCGGCCGCCACCGCGTCCATGCTGGTACCAGCAAAGGCATTGCGGATGAACAGGGCCTTGGCTGCTTCGAGGATCGCCGCACGCTTCTCCATATCCTTGGGACGACCGGGTCCCTGAGGCTTGGTTTGCGGGATCGTGCTCATGGCAACACCTTCATGACTGGCTTCACAAATGGATAACGCCGGTTTAGTATACGCGACGGTTTAGTTATTTTCCATGGCCACGATACACGGCTTACCCTATGACCACCACTATCGCAGAACTTTCCCTCAGCAAGGTATATCGCCATGCCCAGCGCACGCTGGCCACCTGGCTGGAGCGTGGCGAGGTCGGCGCTCGCCATGGAGCCTTTGCCGTGCGTGCGGCGCTGGTAGGCCTCGATGCCACCGAACGTAGCCGTTTGGCGCGCTGGTTGGCCTGGCTTTGCGTCGCTGCCCGCAGCCGAGGAGTGGCTTCGCCGGAAGCACGCATCCGGCGTCTTGACGCGACCTTGCACCAGGCCGTGCAAGATGCCCTGCAACGGCTGCCCGCCGGTATGCTTGACGTGACCTCGCATAGACATCGTCGAAGCGCATAGTGTCCGCGGACACCGCGCCACACATGACTTCCGTCAACCAAGCGCGATGACTTCCGGCACTTCGTAGCCACTGGGCCAGGCCGCAGGCTTTGCACATTGTCGGAAGATGGCTAAGCGCTTATCCTTTTTAGCCTTTTTTTCGATCCGAATAGGATGTCAGCAAGATGGCGATGAACTTCGAACAGGCGCGACAGAACATGGTGGAAAACCAGGTGCGCCCCTGGGAGGTGCTTGATGGGCGCGTGCTCGACGTGCTCAGCAGCGTGCGCCGCGAGGATTTCGTCGCTGCCGAGCATCGCAAGCTGGCATTCGCCGATCTCTGCCTGCCGCTCGGCCACGGCGAAGTAATGATGAAGCCGGTGGTCGAAGGCCGCGTGCTGCAGGCGCTGGAACTGACGCCCACCGACCATGTGCTGGAGATCGGCACGGGTTCGGGCTTTCTTACCGCTTGCCTGGCGAAGCTCTCGGCGGGGGTCACCAGCCTGGACATTCATGCCGATTTCATTGCCGCCGCCAGCGAACGCCTCGCACGTGCAGGTGTTGCCAATGTAAAGCTGGAGGTGGGTGAAGCGATCACGGCATGGCATCCCGATGGCTTGTTCGATGCGCTGGTGGTGACCGGCGCGGTGTACCAGATTCCCCAGCGCTTCCTGTCATGGCTCAAGCCTGGCGGCCGTTTGCTGGTGGTGCGTGGCGAGTCGCCGGTGCAGCAGGTGTTGCTGCTTACCCACGAAGGTAACGGCCGCTACCGCGAAGAAGTTCTGTTCGAGACCGATCTGCCGTACTTGAAGCACGCGGAGCCACCGCGCCGCTTCGTATTCTGAACCTGCTGATCCCGTTCCCATACATGAGGCAACCCATGCGCTTGAAGCTTCTGACCCTCGCCCTGGCCCTGTCGGCGTTCCCGCTGGCCGGCCACAGCGAGGACTTGCTGGATGCATACCGAGAAGCACGCGCCAATGACCCGGTGCTGTCGCAGGCGGAAGCCACTCGCCTGGCTGTCGGCGAGGGTGTAACCCAGGCCCGCGCCTTGATGCTGCCCCAGCTCAATGGCGCCTACTCGCTCACCCAGCAGCCGATCGGCTCGGGCGCAACGAACGGTGTCCTGGCGGGTTCCGACCATTCGCGTTCGCGCGAGCTTTCCGCCACCCTGAATCAATCCGTCGTCGATCTCAGCCAGTGGGCCAACCTGTCGGCGGCTCGCTCGACGGCTTCCGCGCAGGACGCCACGTATCAGGCGGCGATGCAGGATCTGTATGTGCGTGTCACCACGGCCTACTTCGGCGTGCTGACCAGTCAGGATGCGCTGGTGTTCGCCAAGGCGAACGAGGACGCCTTCAAGGAAGCTTTCGAGCAGGCCGACCAGCGCTTCAAAGTGGGTCTCTCGGCGGTCACCGACGTCTACCAGGCCAAGTCGAACTACGAGCTGGCAAAGGCACAGACGATCGCCGCGCAGAACACGTTGAATGATGCCCGCGAAGCGCTCACGCAGATCACCGGCAAACCCGCCGGCGAGCTGAAGAAGCTGCGTGAGGACATGCCGATGAATCCGCCTTCGCCGGCGGACCCAACCGTTTGGGTGCAGCAGGCGCTGACCTCGAATGCATCGATCCAGGCCCAGCAATACGGCGTACAGGCGGCCGAGCACAGCATCAATGCAGCGCGCGCCGGCCATCTGCCGACCTTGAATGCCTCCGTATCGCGCGGCAAGACCACGTCCTGGCTGGAGAACGGCAGCTATGCCGACCTCAGCGGCAATCGCGTCAACGGCAACTACGGCACCACGATTGGCCTGACCGTGAACGTTCCGATCTTCTCGGGCGGCGCTACGCAATCGCGCGTGCGCCAGTCGATCTACCAGCGTGACGAGGCCCAGGATTCGCTGGAGTCGACGCGTCGCCAGGTCGTTCGCAACACGCTCAACTTCTATCGCTCGGTGCTCTCGGGCATCAGCCAGGTGGAGGCGAACAAGGCCTCGGTGGAATCGGGCCAAAAGGCTCTGGAGGCCACCCGCGCCGGCTTCGACGTCGGCACGCAGACGATGCTGAACGTGCTCAACGCGATCCAGACCCTCACCGAGGCGGAGAACAGCTACTCGCAGTCGCGTCATGCCCTGGTGCTCGATCAGCTGCAGCTCAAGGAGTCGGCAGGCTCGATCGACCTGAAGGATATGGAGATGGTCAACGCGATGCTGCAGTAACGCGCAGCAAGCCGCGTAACGCTCCACCGAAACGACAAGGCCGGGCATGTCCCGGCCTTGTCGTTTCCGCAAGGAACGATGGGACAGCTATTCCTGCAGCAGGTCGCCGATCATTCCCATCACGCGCTTCACGGCCCCGCGCTCGCTGTCAAATACCGTGCGCGCCGCGTCGCCCATGCGATCAAGCGCGGCTCGATCACCTAGCAGTCGCACCACTTCCGACCCCAGCTCTTCGACACTGCTGACGCGCGCGGCCCCGCCTTCCTGGATCAGGGTGAGGGTGATTTCCTGGAAATTGAACGTATGCGGGCCCACCAGCACCGGCGTGGAAAGCGCTGCCGGCTCGAGCACGTTGTGGCCGCCGATGGGCACGAGGCTGCCGCCAACAAAGGCGAGATCCGCCGCGGCATAAAACGGCATCAATTCGCCCATCGCATCGATCACGAAAACCTGGTGCCCCGTCGATGGAACCTGGTCAACACTGCGCGTACCGACGCTTAAGCCCAGGCTGCGGGCAGCGCTTTCGACCAGTTTGAAACGTTCCGGATGGCGCGGCGCGATCAGCAACAGGGCATCGGGCAAGCGCTTGAGCACTTCAAGGTGAGCCTCGAGCACCTGCAACTCTTCAACCTCGTGGGTGCTGCCGGCAACCCATGCGGGGCGAAGCTGCCCCCATTGAAGACGCAGCTCCTGACCGTGGCGCTCAGCGTCGTAAGGCACCGGCATGTCGAACTTCATATTGCCCGCCACGACGAGCTTGTCGGGATCTGCGCCGAGCAGGCGATAACGCTCCGCGTCCGTGCGCGACTGCGCGGCAATCAGCCGCACGCATCGCAGCGCCCGGCGCACCAGGCTGCCCATCGGCCGGTAGCCCCGCAGGGAGCGTTCGGACAGGCGCGCGTTGGCGATCATCAAGGGAATGCCACGCCGCCGGCAGGAGAGGTAGAGATTCGGCCAGATTTCGGTTTCCACGATAATGGCCATGCGCGGTCGCACATGGCGCAGGAAGCGCGTCACGGCGAACGGCAAGTCGTAAGGCAGGTAGACGTGGAACACGCTATCGCCAAACAGCTGGCGCACACGTTCGGATCCGGTTGGCGTAACCGTGGTGACGACCAGCGGTGCGTCCGGGTAGCGCCCGCGCAAGGCCTTTATCAACGGCTCGGCAGCGTTCACTTCGCCCACGGATACCGCATGCACCCACAGGCTCTCCCTGACGCGTGGCCCCTGAAAGAAACCAAAGCGTTCACGCCATCGTTTGTGGTAATCGCCGTAGCGCACGCCGCGCTTCAACAGGCGCAACATGATCAGCGGCGTCACCAGGTACATGACGAGGGTATAGAGGTAGCGCAACGGGAAGCCCTTGAATCCGGTGCATCAGTATATCGACTTGGCTCGATGGCCCGGCCATCGCGATGGGGCAGCCCTCTCCCACGGCGCGCGTTGCTCGCCACGTTTTCGGTTGTTCCTTACAATGCCGGCGATGCCAGGCATGCCCCGCCCCCCTTTTACCCGCTCCCTGCTCGCACCGCTGCAATGGCCAGCGTGGCTGGGCGTCGGCGCGATCTGGACCATTGCCCATCTGCCGCGTCCGCTGCTGATGGGACTCGGCCGACTGCTCGGCGCGCTCGTGCAACGCGTACCTTCGCCGCGCCGGCATATCGCGGAGGCAAATATCGCCCTGTGCTTCCCCGAGCTTTCAAAGGCCGAACAGGCGGCGCTCGTCAATGCGCATCTTCGCGACATCGGCCTGATGATGATGGAGTTCGCACTCGGCTGGATGGGTAGCGAACGCGCGATCGCGCGCGTGCCCGTCACCATCGAGGGGCTGGAACAGCTGGAAGCCGCTCGCGCGCAGGGCAAGGGCGTCTTGCTGGTTGGCGGCCATTTCTCGCACCTGGAACTTTGCGCGCGGCTGGTCTCGCAACGCATCCGCATCTCGGGCATGTACCGCAAGATGGATTCGCGCGTCTTCGAGTGGGCCGTGCTGCGCGCGCGCCTCGACTACGCCGAGGCGATGTTCGACAAGGATGATATCCGGGGCACCGTCAAGCATCTGCGCAACGGCGGCACGCTTTGGTACGCACCCGACCAGGACATGCGCAGCAAGGACAATGCGTTTGTGCCGTTCTTCGGTGTACCGGCGGCAACCATCACCGCCACTCATCATCTCGCGCGCATGTCCGGCGCCGCGGTGATCCCCTTCTATCATCGTCGCCTGCCCGGCAACGCTGGCTATGTCTTGCGACTGGGGGCGCCACTGGAGCAATTCCCGAGCGCCGATGCACTCGACGATACGGCCCGCATCAACGTCTGCATCGAGGCGATGGTGCGCGCCGCACCCGAGCAATACCTCTGGGTGCACAAGCGTTTCAAGACGCGACCTGAAGGCTTTCCGCCGATCTATTGAACCGATCGCACGGAATGATCCTCGGCGGCCATAACGACCGCCGAGGACACACGCCTCTTCGATTACTTCACGTTGACGAACGCCTTCCACGCATTAAACAGGTTGTTGGCATTGACCGAGCCAAGGCCGGAAGCGAAGCTCCAACCGGCTTGGGTGGCAAAGGCCTCCGTGTTGCTGTTGTACTTGTTGATGTTGGTCGAGGTCAGACCGACCTGAAGCGGTCCAAGGTACGAACCGGGAAGGTTGCCGTAGAAATAGCAGTCTGGCGTAACCACCGCAGGCAGTTGCTGGATGCACTGGGTGGCAATGCTTCCGCGCGTGATGTTGTGGAACACGCACTTGCCGGTTCCCTTCGTACCGTTGTCAGCACTACAGGCAGCGAGGCTGGCGGGCGGTGTGCCCTTGGCGCCGCCGTACTCGTCGGCAGCCAATGCATACAGCGTCGGTGCCGCATTGCCCTGGTTGGGCGACAGACCCTTGGCCGCCAGGCCCTGGTCGATCAAGGCCTGGATACCTGCAAACATCGGCGACGACAGCGAGGTACCTCCGCTGAGTGCGATCAGCCCCGGGAAGCCGGGCTGGCAGGGATAGAACGACGTACACACGATGACCCAGGTGTCGCCACCATAGGAGCCCGCGAACAGCGACACGTCCGGCACGTCACGCGACTGGTCCTTGGCGGCATTGTGTACCTGCCGCTGCCACGCCGGCTTGCTGTCGACGGACGACGGACCACCACTGCCCGCCTCTGACGTCAGGTAGTAGCCATTGGGATCAAGCTTGATGTATTCCTTGCAGAACGCCAGTGCGCTGGCAAAGCCGAGCGACTTGGCGGCCACTTCGTTGCCACACGACTGGTTCCACGGAATCTCCGGCACATAGGACAACGCGGAGCCGTAGACCGAGTTGTAGGTCGAGGCAAAGTACTTCTTGGTCGTGCCATCGAGCACGTCCGCCGTGTCGGTACCACCGACCACCGTGTCGTTCGGTGAAGTGCCGAACGCGTTGGCGTCAATTCCGACACCATTGATGATGAAGCCGTTGAAGCTCGGGTTGGAGCCTGAGTCGCCACTCGATACAAAGACCGAAATGCCTTCGGCATCCGCCTGTGCCCACATCAGGTCGATGGCCGTCTTGCTGGCGGCGTCGGTGTAGCCTTCGCCGTAGCCGTAGCTCGCGCTAATGATGTTTGGCCGGTTGGCCGCGTTGATCAGGTTGGTCGCCGCGGTGAATACGCCACCGAAGAAGTTGTTGGAATTGGAATCATCGCAGGTGGCCACCCATATATTGGCGCCCGGTGCCATCGCCGTTGACCATTCCGCATCGAGCAACGTCTCGCCATCATCCTCGCCTGGGTTGGCAATGGTGGGATCAATGCAGTTGGTGAAGCCGGTGGCCTGAGGCTGGAACTGCGTGAACGTTCCACCAAAGCTGCCGAGGCTGAACTGGCTGACGAAGTTGGTCCAATCGTCGGGCACCATCGAGTTGTCCTCGACGACTGCAAGGGTGATGCCTGTTCCGGTCAGTCCACTGTTACGCAGCTGGTCCACACCGTAGATCTTGGCCATGTCATAGGGAACGAGGCCACGCGCGCCGTTGGTAAAGCCAATCGCCTCCGGGTTCACCGTGGCAGGCTTGGAGCCGGCGGGTTGCTTGATGATGAATTTGTGCGTGGAGGCATCGTATTGCGACACCTTGGACTCCACTCGCTGCGACTGCGGGTGGATGTCGTTGAGGCCGGCAACGCCCACCACGACGTCCTTCAAGGCCGTCGGAACACTGATGTCCGCGGCATTGGCGATATGGTTGGTCTTGCCCAATGCATACCGATTGAGCTGGGTATGGAAGGCCTGCTTGACCAGGCCCGCATTACCGCTGAAGTCGATCTGCATTTTGTTGGGGTACACACCATTGACCTTGAACCCCTGCGACTGCAGCCATGAAGTTGCTGCGACGATATCGGCGTCACTCACGCCAAACTTCTCGCCGAACTGATCCGGCGTGACCCACTGGTGGAACTTGGGCGAGCTTGGATCGTGCTGGGCAGCAATGAGTGCGTCCAATGCGGACTGTCGCAATGCACTGCGCTGAAGCACGAGGTGCATATGGTTCATCAGCAAGCTATCGGCCACGCTTTGCGTAGGTTTCACGCTATCCACGGCGGCAACGTGACTTCGCTGCAGCGGCGAAACGACCTTGTTATTGATCGTTTGCGTGACCCGTGGCGCTTCCGCCGTATTGATATCTGCCAACGCCGCGTTCTGCGACGTGGATGACTGTGCGGCCGCGATGCCGGGCAGTCCCGCGAGAGCGAGGACTACGGCGGCGCCTAGATACAGGTGCTCGTTTCTCATGCAATGTCTCCTGGAGATATTCCATCGAAAACAGGCGAGCCCCCCTGTGATGAAATCGTCCCGCCAGCAAAGACCGAGTAAGTGCGTGACCTCCTTTCCGATGCACGTGGTGGACAAACTACAAAACAGGGCGTCACGCGGCCTCACGGACAGCGTGTTTCATTCGTCGCAAAAAAACTCACCCTAAAACTTACCCTTGAAGCGAACGGCAGCCCCTGACGCCTGTTCGCGATAACGCACCCCAACTCGCTCGAGTGTAGAAACAGCGGGGCCGCCACCGCAACGACAACCGCAGGCGCAAGTTGACGGCACCATCACACGTCGCCGAAAAACCCTCAAAACCACGGGCAAATGAGCTTTTTTCCATGCGGATCGCCATTCCAAACGCGCGGCACCCAGGCGCAACATATTTCGCCGAGGGTGCTGCTCGCGAGCTTGGCCGCCAGCCGCTGGCCCGCTGATGCGATCCGGATGCAGGGCAAGTAATTTCGCCGCAGCAAGAAATTGCCCCATGCAAGGGCAGCTTTCTAAACGATTACTGAATGAAAAGCTTCGATCGACGCCAATGGCGTGACCTCCATGCCGGAACGCAATCTCATCCGACAGGCTTCAGCGAAGATGTTTGCGCGCCGCTTGCACACGCGCCTCGTGCAGCTTCGCGTATTTGAGGAAAGCGTAGAAAGCGCCGGTCACGCTGGCGATAAAACCCGCCCAGCCGTTGAGAAAATAACGCTTGCCGATGTATTGCCGCAAGAAGAACACGGGCGGGTAGAACACCATGCGCAGACCAGTGAAATGCTGCTGCTTGCGCAGCTTGTGAGCCACCATTCCACTGGTATAGCGATTGATCTTTTCCACCCGCGTGGCGATGTCACCATCGCCATCATTGACGAAGTCCGCTCGCCGTAGCGTCTTGACCGGACCGAGCACTTCGACCGCCGCATGCACCTCGACGTCGTTCATGCCACCACGCCGGCGATCGAACAGACGCAGATGGCCGTTGCGCCAGCTCCAGCGATGCTGCACGGTCCAGAACATCCGCTCGCGACGCGGCAGGCGGAAACCCGCGTAGCGTGGCGCAACCAGTGCGAGCTCGATGACTTCGCGCGTGCCGGGCGAGAGGATCTCATCGGCGTCGAGGTTGAGTATCCAGTCGTGGCTGGCCATGTCATAGGCACGCTGCTTTTGCGGGCCATAGTCATCGAACGGGTGAACGGCTACGCGCGCACCATGTTGCCTGGCGATGGCTACGGTGCCATCGGTGGAGCCGGAATCCAGCACCAGGATCTCCTCGGCCCAGTCGACCTGGCGCAGGCAGTCATCCAGCGTGTCGGCATTGTTGTAGGTGATGACCACCACCGAAAGTGGTTCGCGTGTCATGCGCGCCCTTCTGCACGCAACACGCCCGGCTCGACGTACAGCGCTGCGCACCAGAGGCCCAGCAGCCAGGCAAACAGCAATCCCCACCAGGCGGAATAGAACGCCAGATGCGTGTTCAGCGGAAACAGCATGACCGCAAGCGCCAACGTCACCGGAAATGCCCGCGCGCGCGCGCCTGCGCCCACGCGCCGCCACGCCACCGCAGCCATGGCCATGGCTGCCAGCCAGAGCAACAAGCCGAGCGTGCCCGTTTCAGTGAGTACTTCCAGCACCCATTGATGCGCATGGCATGCACCCTCGCCCTCGCCGCAGCTCTCGGCGACGACGAAATGATCATTGGCCGCCGCGAACTCGGGATAGGCAAAGCGGTAAGCGCGCACACCCACGCCATTGATCGGGTGCGCCTTGAACATTGCCATGCTGGTTCGCCAGATATCCAGGCGCCCGCTGAGAGCCGTGTCGACGGACTGATCGGAACCGTGGAGCGCCTGCAAGCTGCGCTCCATGCGAAGCTGGAAGCGGTCGGAGGTTTTCCAGGCCACGCCCGCCGCAAAAACCATCAACACCATGCCGACGGCGACGATGGCGAGAAAACGCAGCGGCGTCCGCGAAAAGTGCCAGGCAAAACCCACCATCACCAAGGCATAGCACAGCCACGACGCCCGTGAACCTGACAACAGGACCGGTACAAGCAGCAGCATGAAGGCCACCAGCAGCCCTTTGTATCCCCCACGTCGGTGCGCAGCCCACAGCACGAACGGCGATAGCACTGCCAGCGTGGGACCCAGCTTGAGATTGGTGGCGCCAAAGATGCCCGAGAGTCGCTCTGCATCGGCATGCCCACCCAGACTCCATCCCGTCAGTGCCTGCACCCAGGCATCCAGCGCCCAAACGCCTACGACCACGGCAACCGCCGTAAACAGTGCGCTGAGCTTCTCTTCGCGGCGGATCGCAAAACAGGCATACAGGCCTAACGGCACGTAGCGAAGCAAGGACGCCACCGTCGACCAGCTCTTGCCCGGCGCCAGCGAATCGACAGCCGACAACAAGGCCGCGCTCACATAGGCACCAAGCAGCCACAAAAGAAGCCTTGCACCCGCATGCTCACGCAACGCGGAAGGATGCCGGACAAACAGCAGGATGACGCCGACCAGACAGAGAAAGGTGCCCAGCTCCGAGCTGCGTCCAACCGGCAGCAGGGCGATTACCAGCCAGAACGGCAGCAGAGGCGAGCGCAGGGCAGCCTTCAGGGAAACGGCGAATGAACTCATGCGGACGTCAGGTGATCATGGCTCACGCATTGTAGGTGAGCCAGGTACCGCAACGATCAGGCAGTCAATTCGTCGTAAAGCGCCAGCGTGGCCTGCTGCATGTCGGTGAGCCGGTAGCTTTGCAGCATCGGGATAGGCGGTGCGACACGGAGCAACTCGGCGGCACGCTCGACCAGCCGCTCGCGGTCGGCCACCGGAACACGGCCCGCGGGATACAGCTCGGCCAGCAACTCACCGACACCACCATGCGCGTAACCCAGCACGGGGCGGCACAGCGACAGCGCCTCGATCACGGTGCGCCCGAACGATTCGGGCTTCTTGGAGAGCTGCAGCACCAGCGACGAGATCGCATAGATGTCGCGCACATCGCTGCGCGGCGGGGTCAGCACGACCTGTGACTCCAGGCCACGGGCGCGAATCAGGCTGCGCAGTTCATCGACATAGGCGTCACGGCCGGGCTCGATAACGCCGAGCAGAAGCAGGCGTGCGTCGATACCGCGACGCTTCAGTTCACCCAGCAGCTCGACGGCATCGTGGTGTCCCTTCAGCCGCGTGCCGCGGCCCGGCAGGGTCAGCAACGGTGCACCCGCGAGCGCCGGGAACTCGGCGAAAAAGGCTTTCCGCCACATGTCATCGGGGCGATGCCCGTACGGAAAGGCCTCCGGATCAATACCGCGAGGAATCACCCGCACCCGCGCCGGCTCCAGCCACGGGTAGTGACTGAGCATGAAATCTCGCAAGGTCTGCGACACCGCGATCACCCGTTCGCCACGCAGCAGGATCGCGCTATAGCGGCCCGGCGAATTGAGCCCGTGAACGGTAGTCACGAAATGGGGTTTCGGCTTGAGGCCCTTGATGGCCCACCAGGTCATCCACGCCGGCAGACGCGAACGGGCATGCACAATATCGGGCTTGAGCTCGCGCAGGAGGCGCCGGAGCTCACCCATTTTCATGAGCGTACTCAACGACTTGCGACCCACATCCAGGACGACGTGCCGGCTACCTTCGGCTTCCAGCTGCTGCACCATACGGCCGCCCGCCGAGATCACGACGGACTGGTGGCCAGCCTTCACCAGCGCCCGCGCGATTTCCAGCGCAGAACGCTCCGCCCCGCCCGAATCGAGGCCGGGGATCAGCTGAACGACGGTCAGTGACCTGGCTGGGGTGGCGACTGCTGACATGATTTGTTCAAAAGGTGCCTTCATCCCTGATAGGCAAGCAGCAATCGTGCCTAAACCCGCGCTCGCGAGGATTTATGGATTCGATCCGGGTGAATGGATTAGTCCCGCAGGACGTAATGTGCGCCGCAATAAGGACATGTGGACTCGCCACCATCCTCAACGATCGGCAGATAGACCTTCGGATGGGAATTCCAGAGCGCCATACCGGGCATCGGACAGGAAAGCGGAAGGTCCGCGCGCGTCACTTCATAACGATTTTCGGCATTCGCCGGGATCAATGCGGCAGCCGCAGGGGAACGCGACATGGGGGACAACTCCATCAAGGCACCGGGTCCGCCATGTTAACAGGCCTCCCTGGCCAACATCGCGCCTGTTCACTATCCCCGCACGACCCAAGCTCGCCGAAGGGCATAGCCCATGCGACGAATGGGAGCCCATCCAGGACGGGTTGAGAATCAAGCTGAGCGCTGTCCGGCCTGCGCAACGGCAGCTGAAACCTTGCTCCGCCCAAGGGCTGGGCCGATGTCGTCGGCTGATGTTTCCCCCGCGCGCCGACGACCCATGCGGGGCACCGCCCATCGACCGCCTGATCAGCAAGGATTGTCATGGACCTCGGAAACCTGTTCGCCCGGATCAAAGCCATCCTCACCACGCCTCAAACCGAATGGCCGGTGATTGCCGGCGAGCCGGCCACGGTGAATGGGCTCTATCGCCACTACATCCTGATCGTGGCGGCGCTGCCGGTGCTCGCCCACTTCATCCGCCACAGCCTGATCGGCTACGGCGGCTGGGGCACGCATCTGCATACGCCCGTTGGCATGGGCCTGCTCGGCATGGTCTTGTACTACCTGTTGACCCTGGCGCTGACCTATGTGGTTGCCCTGCTCACCAATGCGCTGGCACCGACGTTTGGTGGCCAGAAAGATCTCGTGCAGGCCCTGAAGACCGTGGCGTACGCGTGGACCGCCGGCTGGGTCGGCGGCATCGCGGTGATCATTCCGTGGCTGGGCTGGCTGGTCGCGCTCGCAAGCCTGATCTACGGCATCTACCTGCTCTACCTGGGCTTGCCGCATACCATGCGCTGCCCCGCGGACAAGGCAGCTGGCTATACCGCCGTCACCGTCATCATTACCATCGTGCTGAGTTGGATCGTCGGCTTGATCGTGGCGGGTTTGATCGGAACCGCAGCGCTTACCGGCGCCAGGATGGGCGGCATGCAACTCGGTGGCGATGCCCGCCACGCCACGACCGAGGCAAACAGCACGGCCGCCGAGCCGGCCGGCAAGGCACTCGAGGCCGTGCAAAAACCGGTCGACAACCACGTGCAGTCATTGCCAACCGATACGATCAAGACGTTTCTGCCCGACACGTTGGCCGGCATGAAGCGGGAAGATCTGTCCGCGGAGCGCAACAGCACAGTGGGCATGCAGGTCACTTCGGCCCGTGCCAACTACAGCGATGACCATGGCCACCGCGTGCAGCTGGAGGTAGGCGATACGGGCAGCATGCGGGGCATGATGGCCGCCGCCAGCGCGCTGGCACCGGATTCCGAGCAACAGACCGAGCACGGCTACGAGAAGACCTATACCAGCCAGGGACGCCTGATCCACGAGGCCTGGAACAACGACACGCACAGTGGCGAATACGGCGTCATCGTGGCTCGGCGTTTCGCGGTCAAGGCCACTGGCAACGCGGAGAACATCGACCAGCTGAAGCAGGTGGTGAACGGGGTCGATCTGGACAAGCTCGAATCGCTCAAGAACGAAGGCACGACCGCGAACTGATCGGAGCAGGAACCCGCGCGCAGCACCCAACAAAAAGCCCGCGCCGTCGCCGGCGCGGGCTCTGCGTCCATCGGAGCGCTTACTTTGCTGCCACGGCCTTCGGCACCGAAGCTTCGGTGGTGATGCGGACCTGGATCTCGTCGCTGACGTTCGGCACATAAGCGCCCACGCCGAAATCCGAACGCTTCAGGATGGTGGTGGCATCAAAGCCCACGGTCGCCACCTTCATCATCGGATGCATGCCGCTCTTGTTGAGCGTGGCGTCGAGCACCACCGGCTTGGTCACGCCGTGAACGGTCAGGTCGCCGGTGACCTTGTATTTGTTGCCGCCCGCCGACTCGACCTTGGTGCTCTTGAAGGTCACCGCCGCGAACTTGTCGGCGTCGAAGAAATCCGGCTTCTTCAGGTGCTCGTCGAGCGCACTGACATGCGTGTCGAGGTTGGCCAGCGGCAAGGTCACGTCGACCGATGACTTGGCCGGATCCTTTTCATCGAACACGATCGTGCCCTCGCCGAGGCCAAGATTGGCGGTCGGGTTGGAGAAGCCGAAGTGGTTCCAGCTGAAAAGCACCTGGGTGTGGTGCGGGTCCATCTGGTAAGTCACCGGGGCAGCCTGCGCGGTGACGGCTGCGCCGATCAGGCCAGCCAGAACGAGGTAACGGAATGCACGCATGAATCTGATCTCCAAAGGGGTTGGGGAATGCACTTAATCGACAGCGAACACGTACGTACTCAGACGATCCGGCAGGCTTCCTCGAATGAAAGTCGAGGACTGCGCGGGAACAGGTCTCGGCTGGCATCGCCATAGCCGATGTTGATCAGGAAATTGGCGCGGATCGTGGTGCCCGCGAAGAACGCCGCGTCCACGCCGGCAGCGTCGAAGCCGGACATCGGGCCGCAATCGAGGCCGATGGCGCGCGCGGCAATGATCACGTAAGCGCCTTGCAGCGTACCGTTGCGAAACGCCGTGACGTCGATCAGCGGCTGGTTGTCCACGAACCAGCTGCGTGCATCGGCATGCGGAAACAGTTGCGGCAGCTTGTCGTAGAACGCGTGGTCGGTGGCCACGATCGCGGTTACCGGCGCAGCCATGGTCTTGGCCCGATTGCCGTCGGACAGGAACGGCGAGAGCTTTTCCTTCGCTTCCTTCGACTTCATGAAGATCAGCCGCATGGGCGAGGAGTTCGCGCTGGTCGGCCCGAACTTGGCAAGCTCATAGAGCTCGTGCAGTTGAGCGTCGCTGACGTCTTTCGGCAGCCAGGCGTTGAACGTGCGGGCGCTGCGGAACAACTGGTCGAGGGCGGCCTCGGAAAGCATCTCGCTCATGGGTATCCTTGTGATCGTGGCACGCCATCTTGGGCGCAACTGTGGACAGTGTAAGGGCGGGCGCGAGCAAACAGGACCCTGGCAAATGGAACGTACTGTGCCGTTTCGAGAAACAATGCCCCGGACGTCGCCCGCATGCTGAAGCTGGATGGTGTCTGCTGGGTGATCACCGACGCCGCGGCCGGAAACCAGCGACAGGCCCTGGCGCTGGCGCAAACGCTCGACCTGCCCATCCAGCACCTGCAGCTCGAACCTCGCGCGCCATGGTCCTGGCTGGCACCCCGGCTGGGCCTAGGTGCGAGTTTCGCCCTCTCTGAGACCCAACGGCGGCAGTTCGCACCACCCTGGCCCACCATCGCCATCGGCTGCGGGCGTACGTCGGCGCTGTATACGCGCCTGCTGCGGCCCATGAGCCATGGTCGCTGTTACACGGTGCAGATTCTTGACCCGCGCGTGGAGCCTTCGCACTGGGACACCGTCGTGGCCCCGCAACACGACGAACTGGAAGGGCCCAATGTGTTGCGTCCGCTGGGATCGCTCAATCCCATCGATGATGCCTGGCTTGAGGACGCGCGCGAGGCCAACCCCGCGTTCGTCGATCTGCCACGCCCCCGAGTCGGCGTTCTGCTTGGCGGGCCGCGCAAGGGCATCGCCCTGGATGCTGCTTACATCGAGGAACTGGCTGCGAAATTGCTGGAGCGCCAGCGCGCCGAAGGCGGCAGCTTGCTGGTGCTGGCGTCACGGCGCACGCCGCCTGCGCACGTCGACGTGATGCGCAAGCGCCTCGCCAGCGTGCCCGGACTGTTCTGGGCCGGCCCGGACGATGGCAGCAATCCCTATCCGAGCGTGCTCGGCTGGGCAGACCGCCTCGTGGTCACGCCCGACTCGGTCAACATGCTTTCCGAAGCCTGCGCGGTTGGCTGCCCCGTGCTTACCCTGGTCACCGCCTCGCTGCCGGCGAAGCTCGAACGCTTCCATCGCGCACTGCGCGACGCCGGACGCCTGCATTCGCTCGACGCCGTAGCCGCACCGCCACCACACCCCCTACGCGAAACCAAAGCCATCGCCGCCACGCTGCGCAAACGCATCGCGGCACGTCAGCTGCAACCATCAACCAGCTGACGCGAAGCGCAGCGCTGGCGCCTTCAGAACCTGAACCCCAGTTCCAACGTGACGGCGCTTGCGCCGCTGCACAATCGATCCAGTTCGGCATCACGCGGCGCAATGCGCGAACGCAAATCGAGTGTGCAGGCAAGTGCGCGATGCAGCAGTTCGGCATGGGCTTCGGCGAACATCCCGGCCTGGCGGCCGTCAAGCAAGCCTGCCTGGCGGCACGCTTCGATCAGGCCTGCATTGGCCGTGATCCTGAGTAGAGCCGGATGTTCGGCCGCATGCGCCAACACCAGTCCCTGCAGCGCGAACTCGATATCGAGCAGACCACCCAGGCCTTGCTTGAGATCAAGTTGCAGGGCATCGGAACGATCGCGCTCCGCCCGCCAGCGTTGGCGCATGCTGCTCACTTCCTGCAACACCGCGGCACGATCGCGCGGCGCGGCGAGCACGTCGCGCCGCACGGCCGCCAGCTCGGCATGGAGCACAGCATCTCCGGCCACGGGCCGCGCCCGCAGCAGGGCCTGATGCTCCCATGTCCAGGCGCGACTCTTCTGGTACCCGGTAAACGACTCCAGGCTGCTTACCAGCAAACCCTTGGAGCCGTCCGGACGAAGGCGCGTGTCCACTTCATACAGACGCCCCGCGCGGGTGAGCACGGTGAGCCAGTTCATCACTCTTTGCGCCAACCGCTGGTACCAGCGCGAACCCTCCAGGGGTCGCGCGCCATCGCTCATCAGGTGCGCACGCTTGCCGTCGTAGACGAACACCAGATCGAGATCGGAGGCGAAGCCGAGTTCCTCGCCCCCCAGGCTTCCGTAGCCGAGTACGGCGAAAGCCGTTCCCGCGCCCGCCAGGCGGCCGTGTTGCGCGACCAGCTCACGTTCGGCCAGCGCGGTCACCGCCAACACGATGGATTCTGCCAGCACCGCCAGGCGCCGTGCCGTGGCCACGGCATCGGCGCGGCCGTCATTGAAGGCCAGGCCGAGGCGAAACGCGACACTGGCCTTGAATTCGTTGAGACGTTCAAGTTCCGCTTCGGCCTCGCGCTCATCCAGGGTGGCGAGCACGCGGGTGATTTCGGCGCTGATGTCCGCGCGCTTGAGCGGCAGCTGATCGATGCGCGGGTCGAGCACGTCGTCCAGCAACAGCGGCTGGGCAATCACGCGCTCGGCGAGAAAAGCGCTCTCGGCGAACAAACGGGCGAGCCGCAGACGCGCCGCGGGTTGCTCCTCCAGCAATGCCAGGTAGGAAGAACGACGTGCCACCGCCTGCACCAGGCGGCACAAGCGCAGCAGACACGGTGCCGGCGCGGCGCTGTCGCGCGCGACAGCCAGCAACTGCGGCATGAGGCGATCGAGTTGCTCGCGCGAACGCTGTGACATGGCGCGCACCGATGCCGCTTGCGACAGCTTGTGCACGGCCTCGGCCACCTCGGCGCCGGGCACAAAACCCGAGGCCTCCATCGCAGCCGCGTCGAGCGTCTCCGCACAGGCCTGCTGCCACAGCGCCACATCCGCCACCGGCGCGTTGGCCTTGCGACCGCCCTGGGGCATCAGCACTTCGGCGAATTCTTCGCTGACATGGGCGCGATGCTGGGCCAGCTGCAGCTCCAGCTCTTCCCAGCAGGCATGCCCGAGTCCCAGCGCGATGCGCTCACGGCTCAACGCATCCTCGGGAATATCGTGCGTTTGCGCATCACGCAACATCTGTACGCGATTTTCTACCCGACGCAGGAAGATGTACGCCTCGCGCAATGCTCTCGCGCGGGCCATGCTGATATGTCCGCGCGCCTCACAAGCTGCGAGTGCGGGCAGCAGGCCTCGCACCCGCAGGCTGGGCTCGCGTCCGCCGCGAATCAGCTGTACCAGCTGCACCACGAACTCGATTTCACGGATTCCGCCCGGCCCCAGCTTGAGATTGTCCGCGAGATCCTTGCGCGCCACCTCGGCGTCGATCAGCGCTTTCATCTCGCGCAAACCAGCGAACGCGGTGTAGTCGAGATACTTGCGATAGACGAACGGCCGCAACAGCTCCTGCAACTGCTTGCCGCCATGGCGATCGCCCGCCACCGGGCGCGCCTTGATCCAGGCATAGCGCTCCCAGTCACGCCCTTCGCTCTGGTAGTACTGCTCCATGGCCGAGAATGGCAGCGCCAGCCGTCCCGCGTTGCCGAAGGGTCGCAAGCGCAAATCCACGCGGGCACAGATGCCATCCATGGTGGGTTCGTTGAGCAGGCGCACAAGCTGGCGCGCCAGCCGCACGAAATACTCGCTATTGTCGAGCGAGCGCGCGCCGTCGCTTTGCCCGCTATGCGGATAGGCCAACACCAGGTCGATATCGGACGAAAAGTTCAGCTCACTGCCGCCGAGCTTGCCGAAGCCGACGACGACCATTCGCTGCAGCACACCATCGTGACTTCGGCTATGGCCATAGCGCGCCGCCATGGCGCGTTCCGACCAGCTGAGCGAGGCACCCAGCAGGGCCTCGTAGAGCACGCTGGTGGCGGACAGCGTCTCGGGTAGTTCGTCCAATCCGTTGATGTCGCGAAACACCAGCCGCAACGCTTCCGCATGGCGAAAGCGACGCAGCTCCATCAGGCAGGTGGCCTCATCGTCGGTCAGCTTCAGCGCGTCGATACGCGCACTGGCATCACTGCTTGAGCGCAGTCGCTCCAGACCTTGCGGCGCCAGCAATTGCGGCTGGCGGAACCAGGTATCGAAGGCAAAATCGCTGGCCAGCAGGGTCCGCCGGATGCGCTCGGCGACACCGGCGTCATCGTGCAATGGCACGCCCATGGTGCGGCAGCGGGCAGCCAGTTCAGCGTAGCGATCATCAATCAGCGCTCGTAGCGCGGGAGATTCCAGGGCAGGCATCGGCGCATTGTGCCGTAGTAGCGCGCTGGCTGCCGACAACCCAGCAAGAGCGCCGCCCGCGCCAAGCGGTACAGACCGTGACCGGACAGCCCTACATCGGTGTGCGTACGTGGCTTCTAGCGCGCTGATCCCAACGCAACCAGCCTGCCCCTGCGCTCCATGATTCGTTCATATCCAAGTCGTTACATTCCGATGTCCGAGCCATGACAGCCATCAGCAGGACGCCGTGACCATGTCAGCGACTCCGCCCGCGCCATGTGCGCGCTCCCTCTGTTTTCGCCTGGCCGTGCCGGTCCTGCTGGCCTTGGTCTTCACGCTGCTGACCGGTCTCCTGGACGGCGGCGTCGGGGTAAGTCCTGCGCAAGCGCTGAAACAGCCCACTTTCCTGCTCGCCAACGCACTACCCGGCCTGCTGCTGGCGGTGTTGTTGCTGGTGCTTAGCCGACGCGCGCTGCTGTCGTTCGGCCTCGCCTTCCTGTTGCAGATGGTGGTGTACGGCATCAACCGCTTGAAGGTGATCCATCTGAGCACGCCGCTGATGCCGGCCGACTTCCACATGGTCGGCCAGTTGCGCCGTGGCGGGCTGCCATTGCTGGGCAGCTATCTGCCGGCCAGTCCCTGGCCCTATCTGAGTGCGGTCGGCGCGGTCATCGTGATGCTGATCGCTTGGCGCATGGAGCCGCCGCTATTCGCGCGCCGCACACGCGGCAAGCGGCTGCTGTCGGGCCTGAGCTTGCTTGCCTTGCTGACCACGTTGTTCGCCGGCATGCCGGGCTGGCAGAAGGTCTATGGGGGCGGCCACCTGTGGCTTGAACCGTGGTCCGCTTCGGCGACCGCCGAGCATTCCGGCCTGGTCAGCTCATTGCTGATGTTTCACCTGCACCAGGGCCATGCCCGCAAGCAACCGGATGCGACAGCCGCTCGGCGGCTGATCCAAGGTTCCGATGTCGCCTTGCGCGCACGACTGATGCCAGCTTCGCGGAATCAGGGTGAAACGCCGGATATCGTCGTCGTACAAAGCGAATCGTTCTTCGATCCTTCCATCATGAGGGGTTATGAGAACACCGACCTCATACCCAACCTGCGGCGACTTGCCGCTCAGGGGGAGAGCGGCCCCCTGCACGTTCCCACCTTTGGTGGCGGCACCATTCGCACCGAGTTCGAAGTACTGACGGGGCTCTCACTGCGCTACTTCGGCGACCTGCAATTTCCCTATCTGCAGATGAACAACAAGGTCGTGCCGAGTATGGTGCGCACGCTGCGTGCTCACGGCTACGAAACGCTCGCGTTGCATGGCAATGATCCGGGCTTCTGGAACCGCCATACGGCGTTCCGCGCCATCGGCTTCGACCGTTTCGTGTCGCGCGAGGCCTTCCCCGCCGATGCCGCCATGGATGGCCAGTACATGGCCGACAGCGCCATGACCGACGCCATCATGGTCCAGCTCAAGGACGCCGGGCCACCGCAGTTCCTGTTCGCCATCAGCATCGAGGCGCACGGGCCTTACGACACCACGCCCGCGGACGTCGCCGCTCGCGACGCCGTTCCCGTACCGGATAGCGTCACCGGCACCAACAAGCGGGAGCTGCAGAACTACCTGTATCACCTACAGCATGCCGACCGGGAGCTGGGCCGACTGGCTGACCTGCTCGCCGAACGCGAACGCCCCACCCTGCTGTTGTTCTATGGCGATCACCTGCCCGCTCTTACGGACATGTACCACGACACCGGCTTTGCCGATGGTCAGGACATGCTGAGCCAGGCCAGCATGTGGTTGCTCGTCAACCCGCGCAACCCGAATCCGGCGATGCACCAGGCGCTGGCGGCGTGGATGCTGCCGGGGCGACTGCTGGACCAGGCGGGCATCCGCGACGATGCCTACTTCGCGCTTACCCAGGTCATCACCCCGCCCTTGGCGGCGCTAACGCAAGCCCCAGGCGCGCCGCCAGCGGATGAGAAGAGTGCCAGGAAGGCGGCCGACGAGGACATGGCGAACGTCGCCTTGCTGCGCTTCATGGGCAAACTGGGCCCGTTGCTGCCAAAGGCCGAGCTACAAACGGCAGATGTCGTCGACATCGAGTCTGGCATGCCGAGCGAGATAATCGACGTCGCAGGTGCGCAGCAGTAATAGGAGCAGGGGTTTGGACGTCCATACAGTTGAGCCTGGTGGCCGTTCTTCGAGCTTTTCAAGTAGTCCACGGCACATGACTGATGCGACGCAAGGCGAAAATTCATCGAACTGTCTGCTTGCTTAAGGCGCCTAGTTTCGTTCAGGTTCGGTAAGGCGAGTAGCGTCTAGCGTTGATCCCAGCCCCGAAGCAACGTCTTCGACGGCACATCCCCATTGGAGGTTTACCTCATGCGTAAGACCATGCTTGCCGCCCTGCTCGTCACCGCTGCTTCCGTCCTGACCGTGCCGGCTTTTGCCCAGACCACCGCCGCCGCGACCAAGACCGAAGCCAGCACGACCGCCGGCGCGACAGCGCAGGACACTGCCAAGACGGCCGATCAGACCGCCACCAAGGCAGCGGACACGGCCACCCACAAAGCTACGAAGCACACCAGCCACAAGGCCAAGGCAGCGGCCGGCGACGCCACCAAGACGGAGGCAGGCGCCAAGACCAGCGGCGAATAATCGTCTCCGCCTGGTTAGCCAAGAGCCCCGGGAGGCAACTCCCGGGGCTCTTCTCATGGCCCGCGGAACATCACTGCAGCGCCATCCTAGAAGTCGTAGCTGCCCGTCAGCAGAAACGTTCGCCCGGTGCGTACCGGCACAAAGGTTTCGTCGAAATCATCCGCATAAAGCCGCCGCGCCAGCAGATTCTTCAGCCCCATCGTCATGCGCCAGCGATCGGCGCGATACGACACGTTGGTGCCCACTTCGGCCTGACCGGGTATGGAGAACAGGGTGTCGCCATCCAGACTCTGACCTAACGAATGACTGCGGGCGAGCACGCCGCCGGCAACACCCCAGCCGTGCAAGACCGCTCCCTGAAACCAGTAGCTGGCCCACAGGTTGAAGCGCTGGCGCGGCGCCCCCGTCGCCGCCGTACCATCGTGATTGCTGATCTGCGCAAACGTGTAGCTGCTGCTGATATCGAGCCCTCGTGTAACCTGCCCGGCAAATTCCAGCTCCGCACCCCGATTGGTCTGGCCGGGTCCCAGCTCGGCGAAATTCGGCGGCTGCGGTGATAGCAGCACGTAGCTGTGGTCGAGCATGATGCGATACAGCGACAGGGTGAGTCTTGCCTTCTCCTCGAACAGATTGAACTTGGCACCTGCCTCCAGTTGGCGCGACAGCGCGGGCACCAGCGGGCGGCCGTTTTCGCCGAGGAAGGAAACCGGCTGGAAGCCGCTGGCCACGCTGCCGTAGAACGCGACATCGGGCGTGAGCTTGTAAACCAGCCCGGCATTAGGCACCCACTTGGCGCGGCGCGGATTCCAGGGATTGCCAGCCGTGTCGACGGTTGCGACCTCGTAAGCCGCACGACGCAAGGCGGCGAGCACCTTCCAATGCTCGCCGAGCGCGAGCTGGTCCTGCAGAAACAGGCCGCTGTCGATCGACCACGGCGTACCGCCGAGCGGGAGGTTGTCGGCCGGCTGGATCACCGACGCCACCGAGGGCAGCGGAGCGCTGGTGAACAGGTTGAACTGTGCGCCGTCGTACGCATGCAGAAAATCGTCACTGTGCCCAAGGCGCGAACGTGAGTAGTCGAAACCGACCGTCACCGTGTGCGTCGCCTGCCCCGTGCCGAACACGCCTACGAGATCGTTCTGCAGCGAGTAGTAGGCATCGCTGTAGCGATAAGCCTCGGCAATCGCGTCGGCGTTTCCATTCGCTGCAGGGTTGTACAGCGTCCAGCTCTGCTGGTCGTTTCGCTGCTGCACGTACTGGCCACGGCTGCGCCACGCCCAGGTGTCGCCCAGTTGCTGGTCGAGCAGGTAATAGAGCCGGTCCGATTGGTAGCTGGCGTAGTCACTCGGGCTGCCCGTCAGCAGGCCGAAGGGCGAGGCCGACGATAGGCTGCCGTTCAACAGCACCACGTGATCGGGAATCGGCAGGCGATGGTCGATGCGCTGCACGCCGACGACCAGCTGGGTGGTGTGGCCGCGCCAGCCGATCGACGGCGCGATATACGCATTGCGCCGATGACCATAACCCTGCGGCGAGCGATCGGCATACTCGCCGGACAACACGAGCCGATACGTCAGTCCCGGGGTGCTGCCGAGCGGGCCTGCCAGATCCAGTCCGGCCTGCGCCTCGCCCTGCTCGCCCAGCGAATAGCTGATCTGATGCACGGGTTCGCTTTGCGGCTGTTTGGTCGTGATGTTGACCAAGCCGCCGAAACTGCCGCCCGTGGTATCGCCCAGGATCGACTGCGGCCCCTTCAGCACTTCCACCCGCTGCACACCGATCAACGGTGGATAGTCGCCTGATCCGGCGATGCTGTTGGGCATGCCGTCGGTCAGCCCGTTGCCGGTATAGAAGCCGCGAATCTGGAACAGCGGCAAACCATCCGAGCCGTCGATGTACTGCACGCCGGCGATGTTGCGCACGGCATCGGCCACGGTAAGGACCTGCTGCGAATCGATCAGGTCGCGGGTGACCACGCTGATCGATTGCGGTACGTCGATGAGGTACGCATCGCTGCGTGTCGCCATGCTGCTGAGCTCGGCCACGAAACCCACATCGCGATCGACCATCGCATCGGTGCGTACGGGCGCAAGCTCCTTTACCTGGGCACGATCAGCGAGTTGTGCTGACGATGCGACGGCAGGTGGCCTCACCACCACCGTGCCGGCATCGGTGAACTCATAGTTCAGGCCGGTGCCCTGCAACAGCCGCGGCAATGCGGCTTCGACTGAAAAGCTGCCGCTCAATCCAGGCGAACGAATACCGGCGATGGTGCCGCCAGCGGTGAGCACCTGCACATTGGCCTGCTTGCCGAACGCGATCAGCGCGGCGGCCAGCGATTGCGCGGGAATGGCAAAATCCACGCGCGCGTCGGCGGGCGTCGCACGCGCTACCGCCAACACGGCACGGGGCGCGAGCATCGTCATCGCCATGGCGACGCTGCTGTAGAAAAGCAGCTGCGCACGCACCGTCATGGTCTCCGCTTCTCCCTAAGCGAAAACACGCAGTGTGACATGCGTCCGGGATTTTTTGGCAGCGTATCGACGCTATGAACGATTACTGTCGTTGACCTTGCGATGCAAAAGGTCAACGTCGTCAATGCATCTCACGAAGCCGGCCATCGTCGCGCAGATGCAATCGATAGCAGCGTGCTCACGCTGTCGCCCTAGCGGCGGCTGGTGGATCCGACGTCAGACAGAATCGTCTGCCCAGCCGCGTCGCGCACCTTCACAGGTAGCACCTGCGGCAGCGCATGCAGCCAATCGTCAATGGCATCCGTCTTCACCGTTCCGGTGAAGGTCAGCGAGTCAAGATGCGCATCCTCGATACGCACGGGCCGCATACGGTAGCGGTTGATGTTGGCGACCACGACAGCCAGCGATTCGTTGTCGAATTCCAATCGATCGCTTTGCCAGGCCGTGGCGCGTGCCAGGTCGGTGCTCGACACACTCAAGGCGGCGCGGCCCGGATCGTACGACACCCTTTGCCCTGCCACGGCCTCCAGGCCGTCGCCCGTGCGATCGGCGCGATTGAAGATGCGTACGCGCCCTTCGGTCACCGAAATCGTCACTTGATCACCGGTGCGCCGCACATCGAACGCCGTGCCGACGTCGTGAATCGCCAGCTTGCCGGCATTCACCACAAACGGCCGCTCAGCGTTGTGCACGACCTGGAAGAACGCCTCGCCTTGCGCCAGCTCCACCTGGCGATGATCCCGGTTGAACTGCGCGGTGAGCCTGGTCGCGCCACCCAGGGTCACGGTCGTGCCATCGACCAGGGTGATATCGCGCCTGGCGGCTACCTCGCTGCTGTAGACCCGTGGCGCCAATTCAGTGCCGCGAAGGCTCCACGCGATATAGCCGCACATCAGCGCCACGCCCACCACCGCCGCTGCAGCCGCCATCGGCAACCAGCGTCGGCGTACAACCTCGACC
This sequence comes from Dyella humicola, assembly GCF_026283945.1. NCBI lineage: Bacteria > Pseudomonadati > Pseudomonadota > Gammaproteobacteria > Lysobacterales > Rhodanobacteraceae > Dyella > Dyella humicola. Next base: position 365,135 of record NZ_JAPDPC010000003.1, on the reverse strand, counting down.
GGCGAGAATTCGGCGACCAGTTGCGCACGCGTGACCTCGCCGAGCGCACTGAGTCGCTCGGCCAGTTCCGTGATCCGTTCGAAGGCGCGCAGATGGCTGGCATCGGCCGAGGTCCACACCAACCACTGTTCGATGGTCTGCTCGGCGGCAGCGGGATCGCGCAGACGCACCCACCAATCCGCGGCGGCGTGCATGGTCTGCTCGTTGAAAGTATCGGCCATCATGGCATCTCCAGTTCGTCCACCTGCGCCCGGCAATGCGCCAGGGCGTTGGCAACGTGATAGCGCACCATGCGCTCGCTGATTTTCATGGCTCGCGCGATAACGCCAATGTCGCTTCCGTCGATGACGTGCATGACGAACGCGCGGCTGGTCTTGGCAGGCAGCTCGCGCAACGCCTTATGCAGGCCGTGCAACTGCTCGGTGGCCGAGGCGTGGCGTTCGGGAATCGGCGCGAGATGCACATCCTCGCTCGGTGGCTCGATCGCATGGTCGTTACGTACCTTGCGCATGCGCAGGCGATCTACCGCCAGGTTCGATGCCGTTCGGAACAAGTAAGCGCGCAGCGAATCCACCTGTTCGGGGTGTTCGAGCGTGAACATGCGGATATACGCCTCCTGCGCGACTTCCTGCGCATCGGCGAGCGAATTGAGGCGGCATTGCAGGAACGCGACCAGGGCACGGTTGTGATCACGAAACAGCGCCGAAATCTGCGCTGCATGGGCAGGCACCGCAGCACTTTCGCCACGGATTGCTTCCGTTTTGACTAGCTTGTCCACGCGGCTTCCCGAAGTACGCCTGGAACGGACGATTTGGATTCTAACGTGACGGTGGCAGCGGGCGCGTCGCCCATGGCATCAGCCAACATCTGCTCGGCCTGGCGGCGCAGTTCAGCGCGGCGACGGTAAAGGGCTCGGTGTTTGCTGGGCACCTCGGACTCGATCCGGTGAGGCAAAGTCGAAGGCATCAGGAACCAACCCCCACGCGCCTGCACCCCACCCTGCTCCTGCCAAAACGCATCGTAGTCGGCGTGAAACTGGCGGCGGCCGCGCAATGGATGGCCGGCATTGCCAACCGCCATGATGCGGCGGACGCCGCATCGCGAGGCAAACGCATAGGCCAGTGTCAGCACGAGTTGCTTGGGACGCATGCCATGCATATGGCGGGTCAGCTCACGCACCCGTTCACGGGCGTGCTCGCCATCTGGACCCTGGAGGCAACCGATCGCAAGGGTCGGCTCGTCGTCTATGATGGTGATGACCAGACGATAGAACGGGCGGCCATCCATCTCGCTGAGCTCGATGCACAACTCGCCCTCGCAACCCATGAAGACGGGCGGCCGCAGATGCAGCGCCAGCTGGCTGCCGTCCTTCAACGTCAATTGGCCCAGCGTGGCTCGCCCGCGCACATAGATATCGTCAAACAAGGCCGTCGGCAACCGATGCAACATGTGGCGGTAATGGCATTGCAGACTGCGCAGGCGGGCCGCACGATGCCAATGTCGGTTGATGAAGCGATGCAGATGGCGCTCCAGCAAGCGCGGATCACATTTCACGCAGGCCCGCATGAGTGGATGCGCTTGGGCGAAGGCCAGGAAGCGCTGATGCTCGCGCGGCAGTGACGAGGCACGCACCAGGTACTTCGCAGCCATCATGGTGCGCTGGAACGCGTTGCCCACCCAGTCGCTGCGATCACGCAGCGAACCCAGCCACAACGCGAGATTGACGAGGCCATCCCTGGCTTCCGGCTCCTTCAACGGCACCGTCACTCGCGGGCGCGACGCACCCGCGACCACCCGCAGCTCTCGCTCCAGCGCTTGCTGCGCCGCCAAGGCACAACCGCTGGCCGCGAAAACCAGGTCCGCATCCAAGATGTCATTCCCTGACAGAAGATTCCGTTGGTCCATGGCGCGCGATCCGCGTAGTGGCTGTGACCTCTCTACGACGTGCGGGGCGCCGAAAACGGAAATGGATGGACAAAAAAATTCGCCATAAAAGAAAACCCCGCACAAGGCGGGGTTTTCTCAACGTGCAGGCTTGAGGGCCGGACTTAGAAGTCCATGCCGCCCATGCCGCCCATGCCACCGCCCGGCGCGCCGTGCGAATGACCTTCGTCCTTCTTCGGCACTTCGGTCACGGCCGCTTCGGTCGTGATGATGGAACCTGCCACCGAGGCCGCGAACTGCAGGGCCGAACGCGTGACCTTGGTCGGGTCCAGGATGCCGAAGGCGATCATGTCGCCGAACTCGCCGGTGGCCGCGTTGTAACCGAAGTTACCGTTGCCTTCCTTCACCTTGTTGAGGATGACGGACGGCTCGTCGCCAGCGTTGGCCACGATGGCGCGCAGCGGGGCTTCCAGCGCACGACGGGTGATGGCAATGCCCAGGTCCTGATCGGCGTTGTGGCCCTTGAGGCCTTCGAGGGCCTTCAGCGAACGGATCAGCGCCACGCCGCCGCCCGGAACCACGCCTTCTTCCACGGCAGCGCGGGTAGCGTGCAGGGCGTCTTCGACGCGAGCCTTCTTTTCCTTCATCTCGACTTCGGTCGCGGCGCCCACCTTGATGACGGCCACGCCGCCAGCCAGTTTGGCCACACGCTCCTGGAGCTTCTCGCGGTCGTAGTCCGACGAGGTCTCTTCGATCTGCGCCTTGATCTGGCCGATGCGCGACTGGATGCGCTCAGCTTCGCCGGCGCCGTCGATGATCGTGGTGTTTTCCTTGGTGATCACGACGCGCTTGGCACGGCCCAGATCCGTGATCGTGGCCTTCTCGAGAGCCAGGCCCACTTCCTCGGAGATCACCACGCCATTGGTGAGGATGGCGATGTCTTCCAGGATGGCCTTGCGACGGTCGCCGAAGCCCGGCGCCTTCACGGCGGCAACCTTGACGATGCCACGGATGGTGTTGACGACGAGGGTCGCCAGGGCTTCGCCCTCGACTTCCTCGGCCACGATCAGCAGCGGCTTGCCAGCCTTGGCGACCGCTTCCAGCACCGGCAGCAGCTCACGGACGTTGGAGACCTTCTTGTCGTGGATGAGGATGAACGGGTCGTCCAGCTCAACCTGCTGCGACTGCTGGTTGTTGATGAAGTACGGCGACAGGTAGCCGCGGTCGAACTGCATGCCTTCGACGACGTCGAGCTCGTTCTCGAGACCCGAGCCTTCCTCAACCGTGATCACGCCTTCCTTGCCGACCTTCTTCATCGCGGTAGCGATGATGTCGCCGATGTTGGTGTCGGAGTTGGCCGAGATGGTGCCGACCTGGGCAATCGCCTTGTCGTCAGCGGTCGGGTTGGAGAGCTTCTTCAGCTCGCCCACGGCGGCGGACACGGCCTGGTCGATACCGCGCTTGAGGTCCATCGGGTTCATGCCGGCGGCCACAGCCTTGAGGCCTTCCTGGATGAACGCCTGGGCCAGCACGGTTGCCGTGGTGGTGCCGTCGCCGGCCACGTCGGAGGTCTTGGAAGCGGCTTCCTTGACGATCTGGGCGCCGATGTTCTCGTACTTGTCGGCCAGTTCGATTTCCTTGGCCACGGACACGCCGTCCTTGGTCACGGTCGGGGCGCCGTAGCTCTTCTCGATCACCACGTTGCGGCCCTTCGGGCCCAGGGTGACCTTGACCGCATTGGCCAGGGTATTGACACCCTTGAGCATGCGTGCGCGTACGTCTTCGCCGAAGCGGACTTCTTTAGCTGCCATAAGATTTTTGCCTCAAAATTTTTGAATAGGAATGGGAACGCTGGCGACGGGACTGCTACAAAGCGCGGCTATCGCGCTAACACCCCGTCGAACAGATCAGCCTTCGATAACCGCAACGATGTCGTCTTCCTTCAGGAAGACCAGCTCTTCGCCGTCGATCTTGATTTCCTGGCCGGCGTACTTGCCGAACAGCACCACGTCGCCTTCCTTCAGCGACATCGGGCGCACGTTGCCGTCGTCCAGGATGCGGCCGGTACCGGCAGCGATGACCTTGCCGCGGGTCGGCTTTTCGGTGGCGCTGTCAGGAATGACGATGCCGCCAGCGGAGACGCGCTCTTCTTCGAGACGCTTGACGATGACGCGATCGTGCAGCGGACGCAGTTTGCTCATGGGTGGGCTCCAGCTTGGTTGGATGGGTTGAACAGAATTTGGACCCCGGAGCGACGCCTGTGCTGGCGCTTGTTAGCACTCCCCGGAGGTGAGTGCTAATTCTAACGACGCAAAGCCCCCATGCAAGAGGCGCCGGTCCGGTGGCTGCATCTCCCAATGGGGGGGCCGGGCAGGCCTTTCAAGGGCTGACCTGCCTGCGGGGGCCATCGACAAGGCATCCGGGAGCGACGACGATGGTGGTCTCAAGCACCCTCCAGGCCATCGACCGCTGTGAGCGACGAGCTGACGCTACGCAAGGACATCGTCGCCCAAGGGGCGAAACTGGCCGCATCCGGCCTGAGCCAGGGCACCTCGGGCAACCTCAGCATCCGCTGTGGAACCGGCTTCCTGATTACCCCGAGCGGCACCCCCTACGAGGAGATCACTCCGGCCGGGGTCGTCCAGGTCGACATGGCGGGCCACTGGGACCCGCCGCTACGGCCATCGAGCGAATGGCGCTTCCACCGCGACATCTATGCCGCGCGCCCCGACGTCCAGGCCGTAGTTCACGTGCACCCGCCCTACAGCACCGCGCTGGCCATGTGTCGTATGGATATTCCGGCGGCCCACTACATGATCGCGGTGGGTGGCGGGGACTCGATCCGCTGCGCGGACTACCACACCTACGGCACCCAAGCTCTCTCCGACGCGGTAGTTCAGGCACTGGAAGGCCGCCTGGCCTGCCTGATGGCCAACCACGGCATGATTGCCACTGGCGGCACCCTGGCACAGGCGATGTGGCGGGCCATCGAGGTCGAAACCCTGGCCAGGCAATACGCCCTGGCGCTGCAGCTCGGCAAGCCGGTGATGCTGACGGACAACGAGGTCACCCAGGTCCTCGAAAAATTCGCCAACTACGGCCTGATGGCGGCGAAGCCCTGATGTCCGACCCCGTCCTGCTCTGCTACTGCACCTGCCCCGACGCCGCCAGCGCGCAAACCCTGGCCGATGCCCTGGTGGGCGAAAGCCTGGCCGCCTGCGTGAGCGGCCTGCCCGCCATCAGCTCCACCTATCGCTGGCACGGCAAGGTGATCACCGACAGCGAGGTATTGCTGCTGATCAAGACCACCGAAAGCCGCTTTGCCGCCCTCAAGGAGCGGGTGTTGGCCCTGCATCCGTATGAAGTGCCGGAACTGATCGCCGTGCCGGTAACGCAAGGTCACGCCGCTTATCTGGATTGGGTACGCACGAGCGTGAGCTGACCAGAACGTCCTGCGCCATCGCCGGTCGGCTCAGTGAAGGTCGCTGGTGCGGTCGCGCCGCACGTGCAAGGTCATCCTCCCTGCCGGCTCCCTCGTGCGATCGCTGCAGCCTGCTGCAGAACTTCATCGGCCGGTGTCTGGATGACCGGCATGCGGATGGGCAGGTCCGGCGTCACGCCCTTGGCGCTGAGATCGCCGTTGGGCCGAACTATTCTTGCCTTGGGATAGCCAACGGACAGCCCGGTATAGGGCAGCTTGAACTGCTCCATGGCACCGTAGGTAGTCGCCATATCGGAGGTGGCTTCGCCCAGCACGACGCCAAACTGGTAGTCCTGCACGAGCGCGGCGACGGACACGGCGTTCGAATAGGAATGCCCGTCGACCAGCACGAACACCTTTCCGGCGAAGCGCCGGCCTTCACGAGGATAGGCAAGTGGAATATCGAAGTCGACGACATCACCCACCTTGGATCGCGCATAGATCTCCGCAAACTTGCGCGAGATGGGGCCTGCCGCCTCCGCGTCGTTCGCAATCCGATCCGCATTGGCGGCGGTGGATTCCTCACTGACCCTTATTTTGAACTGCGAGGCGAATCGAAATGGGCGGGTCGCGAACCAGGACACCATGACGTCGCTGAAAAGATTGTCTCCGCCGGGATTGCCACGCAAATCGATAATGACACTATCCGTACGAGCATCCAGGAAACTCTCGAACGACTGATCGATGAACCGCTGGAATGCCGAAACATCCCAACTCTCGGCCTCGGTCTTCGCCTCCACGTTATAGAACGGTCCTGGCCGGAGATAAGCCACGTGGTCGTCAAGCATCTTCGCCATACGAAGCGGTGTTTCGAGATCCAGGGACGGTGGCTGCTGTGCGCGAGACGCTTCCATCTGCGTACTGGTACGCGCCGGTACGCGCACGCTTTGCGGTTTCGATCCGTCACGCTTAATCACCACGTCAAACCCATCGACGGGGCCGAGCTCGATCCATAAGTAAATCGCGAAGTCGTACTCCATCAGGGAGTCCGCCATATAACTTGTCTCGGCCGAGACATGTTGCTCCGTACGCTTCAGCCATTGCTGGACGCTCTGCCCGTCAATACTAGTAATTTCGTCTCCTGGCTTGATCGCGTCCACACCACTGAGGTTCGCGCCAACATAGACGCGCCCTTCCACGATGCGAATCTCGAGCGGGAACCCCTTGCCGCCACCCGCGCGGAACTTCCGCCAATCGGATGCCGGCGAGTCGATACGGGTATGGCCCATATGTACGTCGGCGGCAAAAAGTTCGAACTGGGTTTTCGCCTGAAGCAGGGTCAAAGGCTGATTCAATTGCGCGTACAGCTGCCTGTGGCGCTGATCCAGCGCCCGCTTGGACGTAAATGCGTACAGGTCGACGTGAGCAGAGTGAAGCCCGCGGACCATGTGCTCGAAATCAGCGCGAAGCTGTGCGGGCGTGTATAGCCGATCCTTGTCGGCGGCATGATCGCCTGCCTGATTGGCCTCTTGGGCCGAAACCCCGCCCGCCACGGTCAACAAGCCTACGAGAAGCGCTTCCAGCCATCCCCTTCGCATATCGGCCTGCCTTTTCATCGTCGTTAGGCAGACATATTATGTAGGCACCTACATATGTTCAACGGCAACCAGCGAGATTCCACCCATGACTGATGCCACATCCAGGTTCGGGCCAGCAGCTATCGGCGCACGGCTGCGGCGACTCTCGGAAGTCATTGACGAGGATGCGGGGAGAATCTACGTCGAACTCGGCATCGACTTTCAGCAACGCTGGGTGGGGATTCTGGAACAACTGGCCCTGCACGGTTCGTTATCCGTCAGCGAATTGGCAAGCTATCTCGGCATTCGTCATTCATCAGTGAGCCAAACGCGTCGCTCGCTCGAGGAGTCCGGCCTGGTGCGCTCAGACGTTGACCCGGTCGATGCCCGTAGTCGCCGGCTCCGCCTATCACCGCTTGGCAAGAAACTAGTTCGTCGCCTCGAGCCGCTCTGGGAAGCGCTCAACGCGATCTCCATTGAACTTAATGCCGAAGCCGGCAATGTCGTCGAGGCCCTTGATCGGCTGGATCGCGCCCTGCAGAAAGCAACCATTTACGAGCGCATGCGACAGAAACTTTCTTCCGAACCCGGCGTGGGCACGTCGAAAAAAACAGCTCGTCAACAAGGGCCCAAGAGGCCACGGGCACTCGTTTGAGATGAGCTCGTTTTGGATCGAACGCGGACGATTCCCATCGTCTGGGCGGCCATACCACTTTTCGACCAAAAGCGACGAGCGGCCCCCGCACGGATGCTACTCAGTCTCGACGCGCAACAGGTGGGCCCGGCTTACATTTCCACGCGCACGGGCGTGGAATTTCCATGTCTGTCCGGGTTCCAGGTCGTGCACCTCGTCAACTGCGCGCCCAATGGCACGCCCTTTCGCATCGAACAGCCGGAAGCTGACCCGGGTGGCGTGGATCCGCGCCCGGCTCACGTTGGTCAACGTTCCCACCACCTTGTTGCGACCAGGTGTTACGTCGCGTTCCACGCGATACGAGCCGACCTGCACGGCGTGCCTCAAGGGCTTGCTCGCAGCCGCGGCCGTGGCACTGGTCGCCAAGCCGATGCTGAGCAGCACCAGCGCGACCCGACCGAGACTCTTCCAGCGCCGTGAGCGCCGCGCATTTGATTCCAACGTCTTACCTTCCACCAAACCTCCAGATACCGGTGCGCTTCGCTGCGCCCGTAGTTCAAGTCGGGGCACGAGGTGCCGCCGTGCAAATTCTCGCGTGCGAGGTGTGCGGATGGAAACCTCCGCCAGGCCTCGAACGGAAACGCTTCTAGCGATCGCCTGCGCCGCGTGGCAGGAAGGCCAGCGCCAGCCACGCCGTCAACGCGATCAGGCTGAGCCACGCGAACCAGTCACCCCATCGCGCATACAGCGTGCGCGTGTCGCGTAACGGGAGATCGCCTACCACGTCGGCGTCATGCTCTTCGCTGGAAGCCTCGGCCACGACGCGACCGCGATCATCGCTTAAAGTCAGTCGGCCGGAGCGGGCCGCCCGCGCGATGGCGAATCCACTTTCCACGCCACGCATGATCGCCATGCGGCTATGCAGCCAGCCGTCGATGCTGAAGTCCCACGCGGGCACCAGCAACAGTTGCGCATGGCGCGCTGCGTAGGCGCGGCCGATATCGTGGAAATCCATGTCCTTGCACACCGCCAGTCCGATCCGCGGCGTGCCGGCGAGCAGGGTGTAGCTGTCGCCCGGCGTGTAATGGCGTTCAAAACCAGGGATCAGATGACGTTTGTTGTAGGCAGCCGGCGCCGTGGCGCTGGATGGGAGCACCATCAGCATATTGCGTTCAGCGCGTGGATCACCCTTGAAATCGATACCGACGCCCACGGCTACCGCGTGTTGCCTCGCCAGTGCCGCGAAGGCCGGCACGGTCGTCTCGGACGTGGCAAAGGATGTTTCCGGGATCAGGACGGCCTGCGCGCCAGCGTTCGCGAGCCGACTGATCGCATCGATGTAGCGCGCTTCCAGTGCCTGGCCATCCGCATCACCCAAGGCGGGTCGGATCGGCTTCTCCAGCGAGACCAGGCCGATGCGCATCGTCGCCACCGCCGGTGCCTGCAAGCGCCAGCTGCCGTAGGCGATGCTGGCGATGATCAGCACTGCGGCCGTCGCGGCCACCGGAAGGCGGTGACGCTTCGCGGCTTGCGGTGCCAGTTGTGTGGCGATGGCGGCCGGCAACAACAACACGAGGAAGCTGATACCCCAGATGCCTGCCAGGGCGGCGACCTGGATGATCGGAAGGGCGTTCATCTGCGTGTAGGCAAGGCTGCCGAACGTGCCATGCGGCGACGTCAGACTGTTGATGTATTCGGCGGCCACCCATGCCGTTGGCAGCGCCAAGGCCGCCGCAAGATGACGGCCACGCAGGAGCAAGCGTCGGAACAACAGCACGCATAACATCATCACCAGGGCGGGCATGGCGATGACATACACGATGATCGGCACGGGCAAGCCGATATACTCGTGCAAATAATCCCACTGATTGAACCCACCGATTGCGATCGCCAGAAAGGCCGCCAGCGCTGTCCAGCGTGCGCGAACCCGAGGGGCAAGCCATAGCAGCGGTAGTAGCGCGAGCCAGGTCAACCACCATCGTGGTTGTACGCCCGTGCCGAACCACCAGCCTAGCGCCGTCAGCGCCGTTGCCGCCAACGACGTCAGCGGTGCGCTTCGATCAGGCCTTGATGCCATCGAACAACCTCCCCAGCGATTGTAGGTAGAAGGCACGAAACTGCACTTCGTCGTAACTGAAGCGCCCGGCGCGATAGAGCGCGATCAAACCGTGCTGCTGTGCCCATAGGGCCATCGCAACGTCGTGCGGGTCGTCCTGTTTCAACACCCCCTGGGCCATGCCTTCAACCACGGCATGGAGCAAGACATTGAAGGTGGGTGAATGGCCGGCGCGAAAGTCCTCGGGAAAACGTCGCGCATCATCGCGACGCACCGAAAACGCGTGGTCGAACAGATGCGGATGCGCCAGCGCGTAATCCAGGTAGGGCTCGGCCAGTGCCATCAATCGCTTCAGTACCTCGGGATTCCGTGTGCGGCGCGTTTCCCACTCATGCGCGACGGCATTGAAGCTGTCGTCGGAGAGCCGCTTCAGCAGCGCATCGCGGGTGGCAAAGTGACGGTAGATCGCCATAGGCGTGATGCCCACCGCCTCGGCGACGCGGCGCATGGTCACGGCGTCGGCGCCGTCGCGATCGAACAGCTTGTGCGCGGCCCGGAGGATTTTCTCGGCGGTGGTCAAGCGAGTCATGTATACATCGTATACATGATGACTGCGGCGACACAATGGGTCTTCTGGGCTAGCTGTCTTTCATCAGGAAAGCCGAGCAAGGCAGCAGATGCCTCTTTGTCACGGTCGATGCGTTTCCCGGTGCGCATGAAGCAGCCGGCCCAGCAGACGCGCGGCCTCCTCGATGCGCGCCGCGGACATCATGCCCAGGCCGAAGGCCAAGCCGCTTGGTGCACTATCGCCAATCGCGTAATCCTGCAGCGATTCGATCCGCAGCCCCTGCTCCGCCGCGTGAGCGATCAATGCATCGATCCTGATGGGTGCGGACAGTGTCGCCCCCAGATGCAGCCCCGCGTCGGATGCCAGCGGCCGCAGCACGTTTCCCGCTTGGCGTGACAATGCATCGAGCAGGGCATCCCGACGCTCGCCGTAGATTCGCCGCATCTTGCGCACGTGCCGAGCGAGATGACCTTCGGCTATGAACAAGGCCAGCGTGTCCTGCGCGAGCACATCGCTGTGCCAATCACTCAACTGACGCGCACGAGCCAGGGCCGCCATCGCCCACGGCGGCGTTACCAGGTAGCCAAGGCGCAACGCGGGAAACAGACTCTTGGAGAAAGTGCCCACGTAGAACACCACGCCATCGCGATCGAGCGTCTGCAAAGCGTCGAGCGGACGACCGCCGTAGCGGAATTCGCCGTCGTAATCGTCCTCAATCACGACCGCACCATGCTGTCGCGCAAACGCCAGCAGCGCCAGGCGACGCGCAGGCGACATCACCATGCCCAGCGGGAACTGGTGCGAGGGCGTCACGTAGATCACGCGCGCTTCGATGGGAATGCGTTCCACCACGAGACCTTCGGCATCGACCGGCACCGGCACCACGCGAGCGCCCGCCGCCTCAAACGCGGCGCGCAAGGGCGGATAACCCGGGTCTTCCACAGCGACCACCGTGCGGCCTGGTATCACCAGCACGCGCGCCAGCAGATCGAACGCCTGCTGCGCACCACTGGTCACCACGATGTCGTCCGCGCTGCAGGCCACGGCGCGCGTAAACGAGATATGGCCGGCGATGGCGGCACGCAGTGACAGGCGTCCTTCGGCCGCATCGTAGATGGCAGGCGCGCGCGACAACGTGCGCAGCGCTCGCGCGGACAGCCGCCGCCAGATCTCGAACGGAAAACGTGAGGTGTCGGGCAGGCCCACGCGCAGGTCGTAACGCGCCGGCATCGCTGCGCTGAGCGGCTGCGGCAGAGTCGCTTCGCGCCAACGCGGATGCAGCCGCGAATCACCACCCGCCGGCCGCGCATGCGGCGCGGCGGAGCGGCTGCTCAATACATCGGCGACCACATGGCTCGCCCCCTGCCGCGCCGAGACGTAGCCCTCGCTGAGCAGCCGGTCATAGGCCGATACCACGGTATTGCGCGACACTCCCAGCGAACCTGCCAGCGCGCGCGTCGAAGGCAAGGTCTGACCGCCCCGTAGTCGCCCATCCAGGATGGCCGCACGCAACTGCCCGTGCAGCGCCTGCAGGCGGCCGCGCGCCGGAATCTCTAGGGGGAAAGCGAAAAGCTGATCCATGGCGCCTTGGCCGAGCTGCCTCACTGGACCTAAAGATTTCGCCTTATCTGGATCTTTTTCAAGACCAGTGGACCAACGACACTAAGCCATCGCTACTTCCAGCCACTTGCAGGAGTCCCGTCATGATCGAGCTGTACTTCGCCGCCACGCCGAACGGCCTCAAGCTCAAGCTGTTCCTGGAGGAAGCCGGCCTGCCGTACTTCGTGACCCCGGTGAATATCGGGAAGGGCGAACAGTTTCGGCCGGAATTCCTCGCCATTTCGCCGAACAACAAGATTCCCGCCATCGTCGACCACGCCCCTGCGGGCGGCGGCGCGCCGGTCACCTTGTTCGAGTCGGGCGCGATCATGCTTTACCTGGCCGAGAAGGCGGGCTGCCTGATCCCCGCCGACATCCACGGCCGCGCCGAGGTGTTGCAGTGGCTGTTCTGGCAGATGGCGGGGCTGGGGCCGATGGCTGGGCAGATCGGGCATTTCAATGTGTATGCGCCGGAAAAGGTGCCCTATGCGATCGATCGCTACACCCGCGAAACCGCCCGCCTCTATGGCGTGCTGAACCAGCGTCTGGTCGATCGCGCGTTCATCGCGGGTGACCTCTCCCTCGCCGATATCGCCTGCTACCCGTGGATCGTGCCGCATGAGGCACACGGCCAGACACTGTCCGATTTCCCCCACCTGGAGCGCTGGTTCGTGGCGATGTCGCAGCGGCCGGCCACCCTGCGGACCTATGAAGGCGTCGCCAACGTCTACGCCGCGCGCCAGCGCGACATTTCCGACGAGGAACGCCGCGTGCTGTTCGGCCAGGTCGGAACCCCCGATAGGCGCTGAGGGTCTGTAACCCTCCCGACCTCGGCGGCGAAGACTACTGACAGGTCTCGTCGCTACCCTGGACTACTTTTGCTGCACGTACCCACGAGTCCCTCGCCATGAAGAAGTCCGACATCGCCGCGCTGCTGCTACTGGGTGCCATCTGGGGCGCGTCGTTCCTGTTCATGCGCATGGGCGCCGACCAGTTCGGCGGCATGGCGCTGGCGGGCATGCGCGCCATTGGTGCTGCGGTGTGCTCGCTGCCGCTGCTGCTGTCGCGTCGGCGCATGGCCGAGATGCGCACGCATTGGCGCCCTATAGCCGTCGTGGGCCTAGCCAATTCCGCCTTGCCGTTCGTGTTGTTCTCCTATGCCGCGCAAAGCCTTCCGGCCGGTGTCTCGGCAATTTCCGATGCCATCGCGCCTCTGCTGGTGGCCGCCTCCGGCTGGATGTGGCTAGGTGAACGGCTCGACGCCACGCGCGCCAGCGGGCTGGTGATCGGCCTGACCGGCGTGGTCTGGCTGGTCGCCGGCACGATGGGTTTCGGTCATGGCGGCGGCGCGACCGGCTGGGCGATGGCGGCCTGTGTCGGCGCCAATGTCTGCTACACCTTCGGCGCCCACTACAGCCAGCGACGCCTGCGTGGCGTGGCGCCGCTGTCGGTGGCGACGGGCAGCCAAGTGGCCGCGGCCATGTTGTTGTTGCCCTTCACCGTCTGGCTGTGGCCGGCGAAGATGCCGGGCGTCGAGGCCTGGCTGGCCATGTTCGGTCTCGCTGCCGCTTGCACCTCGATCGCCTATGTCTTGTTCTACCGGCTGATGTCGCGCATTGGCGCCACCAAGTCGATGGCCGTGCTGTACCTGATTCCGGTATTCGGCGTGCTGTGGGGGCTGGTCTTCCTGCACGAGCCGGTGACCCCGGCGATGGCCGGCGGCTGCACCATCATCCTGCTCGGCGTCGCGCTGACCACCGGCCTGGTGCGCTTGCGCCCCCTCGCAACAAAGGTCGTCGCCGTGGAAGAGGCCTGAACAATCGCTTCCTGCAAGCTGAGCCATAATCTTCCTTCGCCTGCGCTCCGGCGCAGGCTCCTCCTCGCTGGAGCTGCAATGCGTCCGATCCACCCAGGCCAACTGGCCGCTCGATTCTCCGCTCTGCTTTTTCTGTGCTTTGCCCTCTGCCTGAGCGCCCTGCCTGCCTTGGCGCAGGACGACAGCGATGGTCTGCTGCCGGTGACCGAGGCGTACAAGCTGAGCACCGACACCTCGACCCCGGGCGTGGTGAAGCTGCATTGGACCATCGCGCCCGACTACTACCTCTACCGCGGCCGCATGAAGTTCAAGGGCGGCGACGGCGTGACGCTGGGCGAGGCGCAGCTGCCCGATGGCGAGAAGCATCACGACGAATACCTGGGCGACGTGGAGACGTATCACCACGGCATCGACGCCACCGTGCCCTATACGCTGGCGGCCGGCACCACGCGTCTGAAGCTGAGCGTGCAGTACCAGGGCTGCCACGAGGTCGACCCGAAGATCTGCTATCCGCCGAACACCGAGCACCTGGATCTGGCACTGCTCGCTGGCGGCGCAGCCAGCACAGGCGCCAGCGGCTCCCTCGGTAACGCGCTGGGCAAGTTGGGCGCCGCCGGCAAGGCCGCTCCCGCGGGCATGGACAGCGCCCCGCTGCCGGCCGAACAGGCTTTCCAGTTCGAGGCCCTGGCCAAGGACCGCCAGCACCTGCTGCTGCGTTGGACCATGCCCAAGGGTTATTACCTGTATCGCGACCAGACCACGCTGCGCCTGAAAGATGCCAATGGCCTGACCCTGGCCACGCCCGAGTGGCCCGCCGGCGTGATGCACAACGACCCGCATTTCGGCCAGACCACGGTGTACTTCGACCAGGTCGAGCTGCCGGTGACGATCCAGGGCGATACCTCGGGTCGCCAGACGCTGGCGCTGGAAGCGAGCTTCCAGGGCTGCCAGGACGGCGGGCTGTGCTATCCGATGCTGACGCGCGCACTCAGCGTCGATCTCGGCAGCGCGACGCCAACCACCGGCACGGCAGCGGAACCGGCGCCGGAGATGCCGCCGGCCGCTCCAGCACTAGAAGTAAGCCTGTTCACCGCCCTGCTGCTCGCCTTGGGTGGCGGCTTGGTGCTGAACCTGATGCCTTGCGTGTTGCCGGTGCTGTCGATCAAGGCGGTGGGTTTGCTGGAAAGCGGCGAGAACCCGGCGAGAGTGCGTAAACATGCACTCTTCTATACCGCCGGCGTGCTGAGCAGCTTCATGCTGATCGGCATTGCCATCGTTGCCTTGCGTTCGGCCGGCCACGCACTGGGCTGGGGCGCGCAGTTGCAGCAGCCCCTGGTGGTGGGCGTGCTCGCCTGCGTGATGCTGGCCGTCGGCTTGTCGATGTCGGGCGTGGTGCAGTTCGGCACCTCGCTAGGCAACGTGGGCAACTCGCTGGCATCGCGCTCGGGTCCCGCAGGCGACTTTTTCACCGGCGTGCTCGCCGTGGCGGTGGCCAGCCCATGCACGGCGCCGCTGATGGGTACCGCGTTGGCCTATGCGTTCGCCGCACCGATGTTCAACGCCTTGCTGGTCTTCCTCGTCCTGGGCATCGGTTTGGCGCTGCCGTTCCTGCTGATCGGTTTCGTGCCCGCACTGGGACGACTGCTGCCGCGGCCGGGCGCATGGATGGAAACGCTCAAGCAGGTGCTGGCGTTCCCGATGTATCTCACTGCCGTGTGGCTGGTGTGGGTGCTGGCGCACCAACGTGGCGCCGATGCGGTGGGCCTGGTCCTGGTGGCTGCCGTCCTGCTGGCGATGACGCTGTGGTGGTTCGAGCGCAGCCGTTCCCACGGCGCGCTGTCGCGCGTAGCCGTTGCGCTATTGGCGTTGGCCACCCTGGTGCCGCTGTATTACCTGGCCCATGTGCCCGCACCGACCGCGGCAACCGTAGCCGAGGACGGTGTGGTGGCCTACTCGCCCGAAAAGCTCGCCGAGTTGCGCAAGGCCGGCACGCCGGTGTTCGTGGACATGACGGCCGATTGGTGCGTGACCTGCAAGGCTAACGAGCACGCCGTGCTCGATACCGACGCCTTCCGCGACCTGCTCAAGCGCACCGGCGCGGTTTATATGAAGGGCGACTGGACCGACGTGAACCCGACCATCGCCGCCTTCCTGCAGCAATACCACTCGCCCGGCGTGCCGCTTTATGTGGTGTTCCCGAAAGATGGCAGTGACGGCAAAAAGCTCCCCACGGTGCTGACCTCTTCGCTGGTCGAAACCGCCCTGACCAAGGCGGCGGGGACGCCGGTGGCCGCCACCCCATGATGTTGAGTCGCAGCAACTGGACCATTCTTGCGCTGGCGGTGCTGGCCGCCGCCGCGGGCGGCTGGATGCAGCGCGCGAGCCAGCGCGCGCACGTCCCTGCCGGCGTGCAGGTGACCGAAAACGGAGACATCGCGCCCGACCTTACCCTGACCGATCTAGACGGCAAGCCGCATCGCTTGACGGACTATCGCGGTCGCCGGGTGCTGCTGAACTTCTGGGCGACCTGGTGCGGCCCGTGCCTGCAGGAGATGCCAGCCCTGGTCAAAGCCCAGGCTAACGTCGGCGAAAAAGGGGCGATCGTCGTCGGCATTGCCATGGACGATCCCGAGCACGTGCGCGCCTTCCTGGCCAACCATCCGCTGAACTATCCGGTCCTGCTGGGCCGGCTCGACAGCCCCAGCACTTCGCTTCAACTAGGCAACGTCGGCGAACTACTGCCTTACAGCGTGCTTCTGGATGAGAACGGTCGGGTGCTGGCCAGCCGCCGGGGTGCCCTGGACGTGACGCAGTTGCAGCAATGGCTGGCGCCAGCCGCGCGCTGATGCGGTTTCGCCCTACCATACGTTCGCGCACGGCTTAACGTTAACTTCTCCTTCAAACATCGCCGAACTACGCCGAACTGGACAACATTGGCGAGGACGCGCACACTCCGCGCCGGAAGCCGGCCCAGCCGGTTCGACCCAAGGGTATAGGCGTGGCGAAGATCCTGGTCCTGCACGGACCCAATCTCAATCTGCTGGGCGTGCGCGAGCCGGAGATCTACGGCCGCGAGACCCTGGCCGATATCGACGCCCTGCTGGCATCACGCGCGCAGGCCGCCGGCCATACCCTCGTCTCGTTGCAGTCCAACGCCGAGCACGGCCTGATCGAGCGCATCCACCAGGCGCGCCTGGATGGCACGGCGATGATCCTGATCAACCCGGGCGCCTTCACCCATACCAGCATCGCCTTGCGCGACGCGCTGGCGGGGGTGGCGATCCCGTTTATCGAGCTGCACCTGTCCAACGTGCATGCGCGCGAGTCCTTCCGCCAGCACTCGTATCTCTCGGACATCGCCGTTGGCGTGATCTGCGGCTTCGGCGCGGACAGCTACCGGCTGGCATTGGATGCCGCCCTGCATCGGCTCGACCGGGCGGCGGCATCCACCGCCGCCTGAATCACGGCCACCGGCCACCCATTCCACATCCGGCCGCTCCTGGCGGCACTCACGAAAAGGTTTGAACAATGGACCTGCGCAAGATCAAGAAGCTCATCGACCTGCTTGAGGAATCCAACCTCGCGGAACTTGAGATCAAGGAAGGCGAGGAAGTCGTCCGTCTTTCGCGCGTGCCCAAGGGCACCGTGACCGTCGCCCCGGCGCCGGTGATGGCCGCCGCGCCCGTTGCCGCACCGCCGGCCGCACCGGTGGCCGAAGCGGCACCTGCCGTCGCGGCTTTGCCCGCCGGGCACGTGCTCAAGGCGCCGATGGTCGGCACCTTCTATGCGTCGGCCACCCCGGGTGCGCCGGCGTTCGTCAAGGTCGGCCAGCAGGTCAAGGCCGGCGAGACGCTCGGCATCATTGAGGCCATGAAGATGTTCAACCAGATCGAGGCCGAGGTTTCCGGCACCGTGCAGGCCATCCTGGTCGAGAACGGCCAGCCGGTCGAATTCGACGAACCGATGTTCGTGATCGCCTGAGCAGCCTGACGATCATGAAGCTCGAAAAAGTCGTCATCGCCAACCGCGGCGAAATCGCCCTACGAGTGTTGCGCGCCTGCCACAGTCTTGGCATCAAGACCGTCGCCGTGCACTCCACCGTGGACCGCAATCTGAAGCATGTCGGCCTGGCCGACGAGTCGGTCTGTATCGGCCCCGGCCCCTCGACCGACAGCTACCTCAACATCCCGCGCATCATCGCCGCAGCCGAGATCACCGACGCCCAGGCCATCCACCCGGGTTACGGCTTCCTTTCCGAGCGCGCCGACTTCGCCGAGCAGGTGGAACAGAGCGGCTTCATCTTCATCGGCCCGACCGCCGACGTGATCCGCCTGATGGGCGACAAGGTCGAAGCGATCCGCGCCATGAAGGCGGCCGGCGTGCCCTGCGTGCCCGGCTCGGGTGGCCCGCTTGGCGATAACGTCGAGGAAAACGTGCGCATCGCGCGCGAGATCGGCTACCCCGTGATCATCAAGGCCTCCGGCGGCGGCGGCGGTCGCGGCATGCGCGTCGTGCGTACCGAGGCACATCTGGGCAACGCCATCACAATGACCAAGCAGGAGGCCAAGGCGGCCTTTGGCAACGATCAGGTGTACATGGAGAAGTTCCTGGAGAACCCGCGCCACATCGAAATCCAGGTGCTGGCCGACGGCCAGGGCAACGCCATCCACCTCGGCGAGCGCGACTGCTCCATGCAGCGCCGTCACCAGAAAGTGGTGGAAGAAGCCCCCGCGCCGGGCATCACGCCGGCACTGCGCGAGCAGATCGGCAAGGTATGCGTGGAAGCCTGTATCCGCATCGGTTATCGCGGCGCCGGCACGTTCGAGTTCCTGTTCGAGGATGGCCGCTTCTACTTCATCGAGATGAACACCCGCATCCAGGTGGAGCATCCGGTGACCGAGCTGATCACCGGCATCGACCTGGTGCGCGAGCAGCTGCTGATCGCCGGTGGCGAGAAGCTCACGATCCGCCAGGAAGACATTCAGATCCACGGCCATGCGATCGAATGCCGCATCAACGCCGAAGATCCAGATTCCTTCCTGCCCTCGCCAGGCACGGTGAAGCGCTTCGAGGCACCCGGTGGCCCGGGCGTACGCGTGGACACGCATCTGTACGACGGCTACCGCATTCCGCCGAACTACGATTCGATGATCGGCAAGCTGATCGTGCACGGTCCGGATCGCGAAACTGCCATCGCTCGCATGCGCCTGGCGCTCGCCGAGACGGTGATAGAAGGCGTGAAGTGCAATATCCCGCTGCAGCAGCGCATCATGGCTGACGTCGGTTTCCAGCAGGGTGGACAGAACATCCACTATCTGGAAAAGCGCATGGCCGAGCAGAAAGAAAAGGCTGCTGGCGGTCATTGAACGACCGCTGCATGAGCGATAATGGCGGGCCGCAACAGCGACCCGCCAGACCACGCCGAACATCATGCTACTGACCCTGCACGAAGCCATCGCGGCCATCACCGACGCCTTCGACGACGGTGATGGCTGGGATCGTTACGCGTGGGTGTACCTCCGTGGCGAGATCACCGAACCCGCGTGCCGCCTCTACCTCTCGCATGTGGCGGACGAGGACGACTCGCTGATCGACGACAACGGCGAGGCCATGCCCGCCTTCGCTGCCAAGCATCACCTGCAGCATTTCCTCGAAGCAGCTGATTTCGCCGAAGTGCTGTTCGTGCAGCGGCGTCGCGAACCAGCTTCTGGCGTGAGCGATTTCGCCAATGCGCTGGATCACTACCGCCGCCACGATGCCTTCCTTGGCATGCCGTCGCCACTCTTGTAACCGCCTCTCCCGCTCGCCACCTCTTCGGCGACAATGCATGCTTTCCGCAGGACTCTCCGCCCATGCCCTGGCTTGAACTCTCGCTCACCGTCCGTGCCGAACAGCAGCCTCGCGTAGAAGAGGCGCTGGACGATATCGGCGCGCTGTCCATCACGCTGCAGGACGCGGATGCGGAAACGCCGGACGAGCAGGCCATCTTTGAACCGGGCGTGGGCGAGCTGCCGCTGTGGCCGACCATCACCCTCAATGCGTTGTTCGAAGCAGAGACCGATCGCCGCGGCCTGAGCGAGGCGCTGAGCGAACTGCTGCCGTGGCTGGAGCCGGACCATATGCAGTTCCGCGACGTCGCCGACGAGGACTGGGAGCGCGCCTGGATGGACCAGTTCAAGCCGATGGTGTTCGGCCGCCGGCTGTGGATCTATCCGTGGAATATCGAGCCGCCGGCGGATGAGGACATCGTCGTCGTGCGCCTGGACCCGGGCCTGGCCTTCGGCAGCGGCACGCACCCCACCACGGCGCTCTGCCTGGCGTGGTTGGATGGGCAAGATCTTGCTGGCAAGACCGTGACCGACTTCGGCTGTGGCTCAGGCATCCTCGCCATCGCCGCACTCAAGCTCGGCGCCGCCAGCGCCATCGGAGTGGACAACGATCCGCAGGCGATTACGGCTTCAGCCGACAACGCTGAGCGCAACGAGGTAGCCGACCGTCTCGCTCTATTCCTGCCGGACGAACTCGAGGCGGAACCCTCGGACATCTTCATCGCCAACATCCTCGCCGGCCCGCTGGGCGAGCTTGCGCCCACCTTCGCCAAGGCGGCCAAGCCTGGCGCGCCGTTCGCCATCTCCGGCATCCTCAAGGGCCAGCAAGACGAGCTGCTGCAGCGCTACGCCGAGTGGTTCGACGAACTGCGCGTAGACACCCAGGAAGACTGGGTGCGCATCAGTGGTCGACGCGCACGGACGCGCTAGTGCTGCGAGCGCAGGATGCGCGGGCGCGACGGACGCCAGGCCTGAGAGACTGATCACGATCTCCGCGTCACCGCGGATGATTTGTGACCGCACCTGCACTAGGCTTGCCACAGTTCGACGGAGCGGCCTGCATGTACGCCCAATGTCCCGAATGCCTGACCGTGTTCTCGCTGAACACGGAAACGCTTGCGCAGGCGAGAGGGATGGTCGTGTGCGGTCATTGCGAGACCGAATTCGATGCCCTAGTCAGCCTCATCGATCAGTTGCCGCCTGAACCCTTCCAACATCTGTCACCCCGCACGCAGACGGCGGCGCCTCGGCTGGATCTGGCGATTTATCGCCCGCGCCCGGAAACCCCGGCCATTGCCGAAGCCAAGGACGAAGCGCGCGACGACATCGAGGACTTCAGCAACCTGGTCCTTGCCCCCCGCTTTGCGCGCGGCAAGGAACGTAACGGGCGGCGCTGGCCATGGGTAACGGCCTGCGTCCTGCTGTTATCCGCCCTCGGCGCGCAAATCGCCTGGGCCAAGCGTGACGTCCTGATCAGCGACCCGACGATCGGGACGATGCTGCGGCAAGCCTGCAACAGCATGGGATGCCAACTGCCGCTGGTTCAGGACACGTCACAGTTGAGCTTGCTCGCCCGCGACGTTCAGGCGCACCCCTCGGTGCCTGGCGCCCTGTTGATTACCGCCAACCTGCGCAACGACGCCACCTTTACCCAGCCCTATCCGGTCGTGGCCATCACGCTGTCCGACGTCAATGGCCATCGCCTGGCCATGCGCCGCTTGCGTGCCGCCGAATACCTTGGTGACATGGCCACGCTGCAACGCGGACTGCCGCCGGGCGCCAGCACCGCCATCGTGCTTGAAGTGGAAGATCCCGACGGCAAGGCCGTGGCGTTCGAATTCGGCTTCGAATAGCCGTCCAACTCTTTGTACCAACAAGCTGTGCTGGCGATCGCCGGCCGGCATCCATACGCTCAAGCCGGACGTTGCACACAACCCACCAAGGCGCCAGCGAAATGTCCATAGGACAAATGCCGATGTCATCAAGTCCCACCCTTTGTTCGTTGCAAGGGACTTAAATTTATCGGCACACACGGGTAAACTCGCCCCTTCGTCTTGTGCTGCACCCGGCGTTCCATGCGAGCCGCCGCCCGCGGTATTGCCATACAACAATTGCAGCGGCCAACGCAGCCGCCGCATTAGAACGTGAGGGGAAATGCCAGTGAACGCCGTCAGACTGCCTGCTAGCGAGTCCCCTAAGGAGACTTCGTCGCAGAGCGCATTGAGCGAATGCGTCAGTCGCACCGTCCGCCGTTTTCTCGCCGACATCGGCGATACCGAATGCGACGAGGGTCTGCACGCGCTCGTGATTCGCGAAGTCGAAGGCCCCCTCCTGCGCGAAGTACTGGCCTGGCACGACGGCAACCAGAGCCGTGCCGCCGCCGTACTTGGTATCAATCGCGCCACGCTGCGCAAGAAGCTGGCCGCCCACGGCCTGCTGTAAGCCTGACGAAACCATCGGACCTCAGCCCTGCACGTGCCCCGCGTTCGGGCCGGTAGACCACGCAGCTCCCGGCGTTTAGCCATCCATCCCGCATCAAGCCGCGCTTTCTGCCGGTTCGGGCCCAGCCCGCTATAATGCTCGGCTCTCCCGCTCTGGAAGCCGCCATGTCTGCCCCTGCCGTTACCCCTATCCGCCGTGCGCTGCTCAGCGTTTCGGACAAGACTGGACTGATCGCGCTGGGTCAGCGGCTGCACCAGGCCGGCGTCGAGCTGCTTTCCACCGGTGGCAGCGCCAAGGCGCTGCGCGATGCCGGCATCCCGGTCAAGGATGTCAGCGACGTCACCGGTTTTCCAGAAATCATGGACGGTCGCGTCAAGACGCTGCACCCGAAGGTGCATGGCGGCCTGCTCGGCCGTCGCGGCACGGACGACGCGGTGATGGCCGAACTGGGCATCGCACCGATCGACCTGCTCGTACTCAACCTCTATCCGTTCGAGCAGACGGTGGCCAAGCCTGATTGCGCGCTGGAAGACGCGATCGAGAACATCGACATCGGCGGCCCGGCCATGCTGCGTTCCGCCGCCAAGAACTGGAACGACGTCGGCGTGCTGACGTCCCCCGACCAGTACCAGGATGCACTGGCGGAAATCGAGGCCAGCGGCGGCCTGGCCCGCGCCACGCGCTTTAAGCTTGCGGTCGCCGCGTTCAATCGCGTATCGAACTATGACGGCGCCATCAGCGACTACCTGTCCGCGCTGCAGCTCAACGATGGCTACGACGCCATTGCCGGCCACGACGCTTTCCCGGCCCAGGCCAATGGCCGCTTCGTGAAGATGATGGATTTGCGCTACGGCGAGAACCCGCATCAGCAGGCCGCGTTCTACCGCGACATGTATCCGCATCCGGGCACGCTGGCCACGTTCCGCCAGCGGCAGGGCAAGGAGCTGTCGTTCAACAATATCGCTGATTCCGATGCCGCGTGGGAATGCGTACGCAGCTTCACCAAGCCGGCCTGCGTGATCGTCAAGCATGCCAATCCCTGCGGCGTCGCCGTGAGCCTGGAAGGCATCGGCCGCGCCTACGATCTCGCCTACCAGACCGATCCCACCTCCGCCTTCGGCGGCATCATCGCGTTCAACCGCGTGGTGGACGCGGCCACGGCACGCGCCATCGTCGAGCGCCAGTTCGTGGAAGTGGTGCTCGCCCCTGGCTATGAAGACGAGGCGCTCAAGGTCTTCGCCAAGAAAACCAACGTGCGCGTGCTGGAAATTCCGCCGCCGGCCGATGGCGACCTGACCAAGCCGCATCCCGGCAACGATACGCGCCGTGTCGGTTCCGGCCTGCTGATCCAGACCGCCGACCGCGCCATGGTCGGCGCCGACGATCTCAAGATCGTCACCAAGCGCGCACCGACACCGACCGAGGTCGACGACCTGATCTTCGCGTGGAAGGTGGCCAAGTACGTCAAGAGCAATGCCATCGTCTATGCCCGCGATCGCCAGACCATCGGCATCGGCGCCGGCCAGATGAGTCGCGTGTACAGCGCGAAAATCGCCGGCATCAAGGCGGCCGACGAGAAGCTGGAAGTGCGTGGGTCGGTGATGGCCTCGGACGCGTTCTTCCCATTCCGCGACGGCATCGATGCCGCCGCCGCGGCGGGTATTCGCGCCGTGATCCAGCCGGGTGGCTCGATGCGCGATGCGGAAGTGATTGCCGCCGCAGATGAGCACGATATGGCGATGGTGTTTACCGGGATTCGTCACTTCCGTCATTGATCGACGCCCTGCAGCTCCCTCTCCCCAAAGGGGAGAGGGTTGGGGTGAGGGGCAGGTACTCGCGGTGGCGCTGTTTGAGCCCGTGGTTTTCTTGCTCGGCTGCTGCGATGCCGCGACCGGCGCGCACAAGAGCGAAACGCACTGGATCCCCGCGTTCGCGGGGATGTCGGTGAGAGGTAGCTTCGCTACCTTCACGTGAGAACAAACCAAGGCTCAAGCGCGCGTAGCGCCATCCGCCTCCACGTCCAGTTCAATCCTTCGCGCCCGCTCCGCATAGCGCCGCGCCAGCACCGCACAAGTCATCAGCTGGATCTGATGGAACAGCATGATCGGCAGCACGATCGCGCCCAGCGGATGACCTGCGAACAACACCTTCGCCATCGGCACGCCACTGGCCAGGCTCTTCTTCGAACCGCAGAACACGATGGTGATCTCGTCCTCGCGCCCAAAGCCCAGCGCACGCGCGCCGTAACGCGTCACCAGCAGCGCAATCGCAAGCAGCACCGCGTTGACCCCCAACAAGCCACCAAGCACCGGCAGCGGCATCTGCTTCCAAAGGCCTTGCAGCACCGCCGCACTGAACGCCGTGTACACCACCAACAGGATCGAACCCTGGTCCACATAGGCAAGCAATGCACGATTGCGGCTTACCCACGGGCCGATCCAGCGCTGTGCCACCTGGCCCGCGATAAAGGGCACCAGCAGCTGCAGCACGATGCCGCCTACGGCATCCCAGCTCATGCCACCCTGGCCGTGCGACTCCAGCATCACGCCCACCAGCAGCGGCGTGATGAAGATGCCAAGCAAGCTGGAAGCGGATGCCGCACAAATCGCGGCCGGAATATTGCCGCGCGCCATCGAGGTGAAGGCGATGGACGACTGCACCGTGGAAGGCAGCGTGCACAGGAACAGCACGCCCAGGTACAGCGACGGCGTCACCAGCGGCGACAGCACCGGACGCAACAGCAGGCCAAGCACGGGAAACAACACGAAGGTGCTGGCGAGCACCGTGAGGTGCAGGCGCCAGTGGGTCATCCCAGCCACCACGGCCTCGCGCGACAGCTTGGCGCCATGCAGGAAGAACAGCAGCGCGATGGCCAGGTCCGTAACCACCTCGAAGGCGCCGGCCACGTGGCCGCGACAAGGCAGCAGACTGGCCAGGGTGACCGTGACCACCAGGGCGCAGGTGAAGCGATCGGGAAGGAAGCGACTCAGTGACATGACCGGAAGCCGGATTACGCGAGAGGCCGTTATTGGAACGCCGCCCCATTCATTAATCCATTCGTATTATCGGATTCATTGATATCATCCCGTTATGAATATCACCCTGCGCCAGCTTCGTGTATTCCTCGCCGTGGCCCAGCAGCAGCACTTCCGGCGCGCAGCGGAGAGCCTGCACCTGAGCCAGCCAGCCGTGAGCCGGCATGTGGCCGAACTGGAGGCGGATCTGGGCCTGAAACTGTTTGACCGGAACACGCGGGAAGTAGTGCCCACGGATGCGGGGCGCTATCTGGAGAACGCGATCAGCCGCGTGCTCGAGGAGTTGGAAGGCGTGCTCAGTCATGTCCACTCCGAAAGCGAGCGCCGACACGGCAAGGTGCACGTGGCATCCGTACCCACCTTGTCGGCCGGCTTGATGCCGCCATGCATTGCCGACTGCATCCGGCGCTATCCCGATCTCACCATCCAACTGCACGACGAGGCGCAAACGATGGTGCTGGACAGCGTGCGCGGCGGCGAAGTGGATTTCGGCCTCGCCATCGATCCACCGCCGAGTGGTGAATTCGATAGCGAACTGATTCTGCGTGACCCCTTCGTGCTGGTATGCCGACCCGACCATCCGTTGGCGCAGTTGGAGCGGGTGCCGTGGCGCAAGCTGCGCGGTCAGCGCCTGGTGCTGCTCGACTATTCCTCCGGCAGCCGTCGACTGATCGATCACGCGCTCGCCAGCCGCGGCATCGAGGTCGACATCGTGCAGCAGACCGGTCATACCCTCACGGCGTTTCGCATGGTGGAGGCGGGTCTGGGCATCAGTGTCAGTCCGGCGTTGGCACCTGCGCCGGACACCTTGGTGACGCGGCCACTGACGCCGACAGAACATCGCAATGTCGTGCTGCTGAAGCGGCGCCAGCGCTCTCTGTCGCCGCTCGCTGCACTGGTGTGGGAACGACTGCGCGCACTCGCTGCTGCGTGGCCGTCGATGCCTGCCGAGTAATGCTCACGCAAGCTTGAACGGACCGAAGCTAGCCTTGGCCCTCCGACACCATCGGGCCAGACGATGCGCTACGAACTGTTCTACTGGACGGGTATCCAGGGTCGCGGCGAATTCGTGCGCCTGGCCTTGGAAGATGCCGGCGCCACCTATGTCGATGTGGCACGCGACCAGGGGGATGGCGTCATGACGCGGTTTCTTGGTGGCGAACAACCGGGCGCGTTGCCGTTTGCCCCACCCTTTCTGCAGGCCGGCAAGCTGGTGATTGCGCAGACACCGAACATCCTCGCTTTTCTTGCCCCGCGGCACGGTCTGGTGCCCTCATCGGTAGCCAGCAAGTGTTTTGCACTGCAGTTGCAGCTCACCATCGCCGATTTGGTCGCGGAAGTGCACGATACCCACCATCCGATTGCGATGGATCAGTACTTCGAGGATCAGCGGATGGAAGCGCGCAAACGCGCGGAAGCGTTCCGTACGCAGCGGCTGCCGAAATTCATCGACTACTTCGAACAGGTGCTGGCACGCGGCGACGGGCACCATGCCGTTGGCCGAAACCATTCGTATGTGGATGTATCCCTGTTCCAGCTGATGGCGGGGCTGGACTACGCCTTTCCCCTCGCGATGAAGCGGCTTCGTCGACACACTTCACGTCTACGCTCCCTGAGCGAGCGTGTCGCCGCGAGACCCCGGCTTGCCGCTTATCTCGCCTCGCCGCGACGCGTACCGTTCAACGAGGACGACATCTTCCGTCACTATCCGGAGCTGGACGACGCGTAGCGATCCTCGATCAGAACACGGCAATGACGATGGCGCCGGCAACGATCAGCCCGCCGCCGATCACCAGTGACCAACTCAACTGCTCGCCGAGCAAAAGCACGCCAAACACGATGGCGATGGCCACGCTGAGCTTGTCGATGGGTGCCACCTTGCTCACCGGTCCCAATTGCAGTGCGCGGTAGTAGCAAAGCCATGACAAGCCGGTGGCGATGCCCGAAAGGACAAGGAAGACCCAGCTGTTGATCGGCAGCCCGGTGGGGCGAGCCCATTCGTTGCGCAGGCTGAGGATGCCGGCGGTCACCAGCAGGATCACGATGGTGCGGATGAAGGTGGCGAGATTCGAATTGATCCCCGCCACACCCAGCTTGCCAAACAGCGCCGTCAACGCGGCGAAGAACGCCGAACCCAGTGCGAAGAGCAGCCAGCTCTCCCGCAGGTTCACAGCCGACCCACCGCGCGAAGCGTCATAACCCGGCGTCCGTCGATGGCCGACAGGCGGCTCATTGGCCGCCGCTGTCCTGATCCTCGGCGGACTTGCCCTTGCCCCACTCCAGCACCTTGTACATCACGGGCTTCACCGGCTCGCCACCCGCATTGGTCCAGGCGCCCTTTTGGTCGACGGTGTAGGTCTGCGAGATGCCATTCTTCGGCGTCACCACCACCATGTAGAGCTGGCCGCTGCGGCGGTACTCCTGGATGGTGTCGTCACCTTGCTTGCGCACGGTCACCTGCGGCGGTGCCTGGCCCATGGCGTCGCGCGGCTCCTGCATGGCCGGCAGCGCGGGCTGGCCCGGGCGAGCGGCTGCACTGTTCGACGCGGCCTGCGCTTGCTGGGCCGGCTGCGCGGTCTGTGCTGCGGATGCCGGTGTCGCTGCGGGAGGTGCTACTGCCTTCACGCCCGGATCATTCATGCCGGGCGGCGGCGGTGCGGGCGGGAAGCCTGCGGTCTGGGCGAACGCTTGGGATGCGACCGCGGCGCCAAGAACGATGAACAACGCGACAGGTTTCATGATGACGGCCTCCTGATGAAACCAAAGCATAGCAGCGCGTAGCGATGCGGCTCGTGAATCGCAGGCCGCCACCCCTCGCATGCGACAATCCCCGGCATGGCCAAGCTCATTCTTATCGACGGTTCGTCCTACCTCTATCGCGCCTTCCACGCGTTGCCACCGCTGAGCAACTCGCACGGCGAACCCACCGGTGCGCTGTTCGGCGTGGTCAACATGCTGCGCGCGACGCTGAAGGCCAGACCCGACCATGTCGCCTTCGTCAGCGATGCGCCGGGGCCTACTTTTCGCAACGAGCTCTACGACCAGTACAAGGCCAATCGCCCACCAATGCCAGACGACCTGCGCGCGCAGGTCGACCCCATGCTCGCCATTGTCAGCGCACTCGGCTTCCCGATCCTGCGGGTGAGCGGCGTGGAAGCAGATGACGTGATCGGCACGCTGACCGAGCAGGCGCATGCCCAAGGCATCGAGGTGGAGATTTCCACCGGCGACAAAGATCTCGCCCAGCTCGTGCGACCCGGCGTCACCCTGGTCAACACCATGACCAACACGACCACCGACAGCGCGGGCGTGATGGAAAAATTCGGCGTGGAGCCGGCGCAAATCGTCGACTTCCTCTCACTCACCGGCGATACCGTCGACAACGTGCCGGGCGTACCCAAGTGCGGCCCCAAGACGGCGGCGAAATGGCTGGCCGAATACGGCACCTTGGACCAGCTCATCGCGAACGCGGACAAAATCGGCGGCAAGATCGGCGAGAGCCTGCGCGCGGCGCTGCCGCAACTGCCGCTGTCGCGCGAGCTGGTGACGATCAAGACGGACGTGCCGCTGGATGTGACGGTGACGGATCTCGCCCTGCACGAACGCCACCTGGAGCAGCTGCGCGAGTTGTTTACACGCTACGAGTTCAAGGCCGCGTTGAAGGAGCTCGACAACGAAGCCGCCTCTCCTGCAGGAGCGCACCCTGTGCGCGACTCGAACCCGGCGGCTGCCACCGAAGAGCATCGCGTACAGGGTGCGCTCCTACTCGACCAGCATCTGGCGATGGAAGGTCAGTACGAGCTGGTGACCACACAGGCTCAATTCGATAGCTGGCTGGCGAAGATCGCCAGCGCACCGCTGATCGCGTTCGATACCGAGACCACCTCGATCGACGCCATGCAGGCCGATATCGTCGGCCTCAGCCTGTCGGTGGAACCGGGACATGCCTGCTACGTGCCACTCACCCACGATTACCCGGGGGCACCGGCGCAGCTACCGCGCGATCAGGTGCTCGCTGCCTTGAAGCCGTTCTTTGAAGACCCCGCCCGGCCGAAGCTGGGCCAGCACGCGAAGTACGACATCAACATCCTGTCGCACTACGGCATTGCCGTGCAGGGGCTCAGGCACGACTCCATGCTGGAGTCCTATATATGGAACGCCACCGCCACGCGCCACGACATGGATTCGCTGGCGCGGAAGTACCTTGGCTACGAAACCGTCAAGTACGAGCAGGTCGCCGGCAAGGGCGCCAAACAGATCTCGTTCTCCCAAGTCGATCTGGATACGGCTTGCCGCTACGCCGCCGAAGATGCCGACGTGACGCTGCGCCTGCATCACGCACTGTGGCCAAAGCTTGAAAGCATCCCCGCCCTACGCGCGGTCTACGAGGATATCGAGATTCCACTCGTTCCCGTGCTGGCCGCGATGGAACAGCGCGGCGTGCTGATCGACGTGAGCGAGTTGCGCAAGCAGAGCCAGCACTTGGGCAAGCGCATGCTTGAACTGCAGCGGGAAGCCTGGAAGAGCGCCGGCCGCGAGTTCAATCTCGACTCGCCCAAGCAGCTGCAGGCCATCCTGTTCGACGAACTTGGTCTGCGGGCCAAGCTGAAGACCCCCACGGGCCAGCCGTCGACGAATGAGGAAGCGCTGGACGCCATCGCCGACGACCACCCGCTGCCACGCCTGATTCTTGACTACCGCGGCCTGGCCAAGCTGCGTTCGACCTATACCGACAAGTTGGCCGAGATGGTCAACCCGCGTACGGGTCGCGTGCATACCAGCTACCACCAGGGTGCGGTGGCGACGGGGCGTATCTCCTCGTCCGATCCCAACCTGCAGAACATCCCGGTACGCACCGAGGAAGGTCGGCGCATACGCCAGGCGTTCGTGGCACCGGAAGGCTGGGTGGTGCTGGCGGCGGACTATTCGCAGATCGAATTGCGCATCATGGCCCACCTCTCTGGCGACGAAGGGCTGCTCAAGGCCTTCCACGAAGGCGGCGACGTGCATCGGGCCACGGCCGCCGAAGTGTTTGGCCTCAAGCCCGAAGAAGTCAGCGCCAACCAGCGTCGTGCCGCCAAGGCCATCAACTTCGGCCTGATGTATGGCATGAGCGCGTTCGGGCTGGCCCGTCAGCTCGGCGTGGATCGTGGCGAAGCCAGCGACTACATGGCGCGCTACTTCTCGCGCTATCCGGGCGTGCGCGCCTTCATGGACGCCACCCGCGAGCAGGCGCACCGCGACGGCTATGTGCAGACCTTGTTCGGCCGCCGGCTGTACCTGGAGAACCTCACCTCGCGCAACCAGGCCCTGCGCGCCGGTGCCGAACGCGCCGCCGTCAACGCACCCATGCAGGGCACCGCCGCCGACATCATCAAGCGCGCCATGCTCGCCGTGCATCCCTGGCTGCAGCAACGCGACGATGCCCACATGCTGATGCAGGTGCACGACGAACTGGTCTTCGAGGTGCGCAAGGACGCGGTCGAGGCGGTGCGTGCAGGCGTCATTGAGCGCATGTCGGGTGCGGCGGAACTCTCCGTGCCCCTGCTGGTGGAAGCGGGCGTGGGAGCCAACTGGGACGAGGCGCACTAGGAGCCTGTTCAAGCTCTCGCCGTCGTCCCAGTCTTCGCTGCGACGACGCGGGCGGCGAAGTGTTTGATTTTCGTCAAATGAATCGTCGCTAACTAAAACTGACCTGGTGAGTGCAACTTTTGCCGCGTGGCGCGTTCTTAGTATTCGGATGCACGCAACGGCGTCCAACCGGCTCAGACCACCTCCCTGGATGAGCCAACTGGTAAGCGAACCTCTCCCCTGGGTTTCGCTTCCACCCCCGGCCCCGAGGATTCCCCCCTAATCCTCGGGGCTTTTTTTGCCTGGGCCAAGCGCCCGTCTAATGTCTCCACGCGGCGCGCGGGAGCGACGTAAAGCAGCTAGGATGCCGCGAACAACTCGTCTGGCCACAGAGAGCTCGGCCGGCATTGCCTCAAGGGTTACGGCCGCGTGCAGATCAAGGGAAAAGTCACCTCGTTCGATATCGCCCACCTGACTGGCGTCTCCCAGTCGACGGTGTCGCGCGCGCTGCGTGGCAGTCCGCTGGTGAACGAGGAAACGCGCCGGCGCATCCAGGCGGCGGTGGACCAACTCAACTACAAGGTCGACAAGAACGCCTCCAGCCTGCGCGCCAAACATACCGGCACGCTGGCCTTGCTGTTGTTCGAGGACCCGACGGCAGACGACTCCCATATCAACCCGTTCTTCCTGTCCATGCTTGGATCGATCACGCGCGCCAGTGCGCAGCGCGGCTACGACCTGCTGATCTCGTTCCAGCAGTTTTCGCGCGACTGGCATGCGGACTACGCGGACAGCAAGAAGGCCGACGGCATCATCCTGCTCGGTTACGGCGACTATCTCGCCACCCGCGACAAGCTGCAGAAACTGGTGGACCAGGGTACGTGCTGCGTGCGCTGGGGTGCGGTGCTGCACGACCAGCCGGATGTGTCGGTGGGCTGCGACAACCTCAGCGGTGGCCAAGCGGTCACCACCCATCTCATCGAACAAGGCTGTCGACGCATCGCTTTTCTTGGCGATGCCTCAAGTCATTATCCGGAATTCTTCGATCGCTACCGCGGCCACGTGAGAGCCCTTGGCGATGCGGGGCTGGAAGCCGGGCCCCTGCTGCAGGTGAACGCCGAGAGCACCGAACGCTCGGGCTACGACGCGCTCGAGAAGCTGCTCAGTCACGGTGTCGGTTTCGATGCCGTGTTCGCCGCCAGCGACCTGATCGCTATCGGCGCCATGCGTGCGCTCGCCGATCACGGCCTGAAGGTGCCGGACGACGTGGCACTGGCCGGGTTCGACGACATCACCATGGCCAGCTTCGTCAATCCACCACTGACCACGGTGTTACAGGACACCAAGCAGGCGGGCGAGATCCTGGTCGACAACCTGCTGCGACTGATTCGTGGCGAGCCGGCGGAGAGCGCCATGCTGCCGGCTCGCTTGATCGTGCGTCGGTCCAGCTTGCGGCAGGGCTAAAAGCCCACAGCGGCACCTGCGCTTCTTACCTACCCTGCGCCGGGATGGCCTTTTTCGTTCATCAACCGGGTGAGCTCGGTGACGAAGTCGGCGCGCGTCGCCACGGCATCCAGTAGATAGACCTGCACATCGTGCGCGCCCACCGTGGCGTGCAGCGCTCCGCCACCGGCCACTTCGACGTTACGACCGCCCAGAGCGGCCTTCCACGTCCCTGGCTGCACATAGTCCGCGATATCGAACGACGCCGGTGCATCGCCCTTGTTGAGCAGCACCAGCGCGATCTGGTGTTCGTTGCCCTTCTGATAGACGCGATAGAACGCCGCCTGGTCACCCTTGAACTGCAGCGGCAACATCAAGCCCTTCTGCAACGCCGGTGTGCGGGCGCGTAGCTGGGCGATGCGCACCAACTGCTGGTAGATGCGGCTTTTCGGCGCCGCATCGATGCGCTCCTGCCCGAAGTAGTTGCGATTGCCCTGGTGCTCCGCACGCCCGCGCATGAAGCCGACTTCCGAGCCGTAATAGACCGCCGGAATACCGCGCGCAGTGAACAGCCAGTTGTGCGCGTCGATAAAACCGTCGTCGGTGGCGTTGAGGCGTGCCATGTCGTGGTTGTCGTAGAACGTCACCACTTCGTACGGATTCGCATACGGGCCATTGCGCAGGTAAAGCCGCTCGGCAACACGTGCGTAGTCACTGTGCGGATGCTCGAACACTTCGGCGACGCGCTGGCGCAACGGAAAATCCAGCACGCTGATGCCGCCGTTACGCGGCCAGGTGTACTGGCCGATATTGTCCGGGTTGTAGTCGAACGCTTCTCCAAACATGAAGAAGCCGGGGTGCCTGGCACGGATGCGCGTGGCGAACTGCTTCCAGAACGCGGTCGACATATGACTGATGGTGTCGATGCGGAACGCATCCGCACCCTGGTCCGCCCATTGCAGGTACGCGCCAACGAAATAATCCAGCACCGCCGGATTCTCATCGTTGTTGTTGGACAGCTGCGCCAGGTCGTCGTACGCGTGATAGAACCGATGCAAGGGATGGCGCGCCGGATCGAGATCCGACGGCGCGAGGTTGTGGTGGTCGGCAATCAGCTTGCCGTCCTTGTCGAAGATCTGGCCGAACATCGGCTGCGCCACGGGCATGCTGAACGACGGCGAGCCATGATTGGCGACGATATCGAGCACGGTCTTCAGCCCCTGCGCGCGCATCCTCGAAGTGAACTGGGCGAAGTCCAGATCCTTGCTGGGCAGGTGTTCGTCGAGCTTGTAGAAGCTGACGCCCCAATAGCCGTGATAGCCCGCCTTGCCGCGGTCGGCCAGCGAAGCGCCCCAGGTCACCGGATCGCCGCCGGTAAACGCTTCGTCCGGGTTGTCCACGATCGGCGTGATCCACACCGCGCCAAAGCCCATGCCACGGATATAGCCGGCGTTATTAAGCACGCCTTTGAAGTCGCCGCCGAGATAGCCGATGTTGTCGGTCTCACCATTCGGCCCCTGGACGGGAATATCGAACGTGTGGTGTGCACCGCCCTGATCGCGGTGATCGTTGGACGGATCGCCATTGACGAAGCGATCGGTCATCACGAAGTAGATCGCCTGCGAGGCGAACGGTAGCTCGGTGCCGTAGAAATCCTTGGGTGCTTCGCCCGCGAAAGCGGCAGCACCGCCGAGCATGGCGAGCGAGAGACCGATGACGGCGGCGATGGGTGCGCGGATGGACATGGCGTCAATGGCGTCCTGTGCTGGCGGAAGCGGCGGAAAGCTCCAGGGCGGGCTCACGCACGCGCAGCGTGAACAACCCGGCGATCATCAGGCTGGCGCCACCCATGGCCAGCGCCCAGATGGGCTGGCCGTGGAAGAACAGGCGCAGCAACAGACCCAGCACGCTGGCCGCCAGCAGCTGCGGGATCACGATGAAGAAATTGAAGATGCCCATGTACACACCCATCTTCGCGGCCGGCAGGTTGTCCGACAGCAACGCATACGGCAGCGACAGAATGGACGCCCAGGCAAAGCCCACGCCGACCATGGACAACAGCAGCCAGTGTGGATCGCGAATCAGCAGGAACGACAGCAGGCCCGCGCCGCCAAGCCACAGATTCACCAGATGGCTCATGCGCAGCCCCCAGCGGCGCACCATCCAGGGAATGGCGATGGCGGCCACGGCGGCGAAGCCGTTGTAGGCGGCAAACAACACGCCCACCCAGTTGGCACCATCGTTGTACGCCGCCGAATGCGCATCGGTGCTGCCGAAGTGCACGGCGGTGACGGCGGCGGTGGTGTAGATCCATAGCGCGAACAATGCGAACCAGGAAAAAAACTGCACCCAGGCCAGGCGACGCATCGGTGCAGGCATGCCGTACAAGTCGCCCGTCACCTGCCGCAGCATGCCTTGGCTGCGCGTGGCCGAGAGCCAGCCAAACAGGACGCCGAACGCAGTGAAGCCACCGGCGAGCAGGTAAAGCTCCTTCTCCAGCGCGTAGAAACGAATCGCCGCCAGCAACGCCACGCCGACGCCCAGCAGCAGCAGGCCGATGCGCCAGGCGCCGGACACATCGGTCGCGTGCGTTTCCACGACGTTGTCGGCGAACGACTCGAGCTGCTCCGACGGATATTCGCGCGTGGACAACACCGTCCATAGCACGGACACCAGCAACACCGCGCCGCCAAGGTAGAACGCGTACTTCACCGTATCCGGAATGCCGCCTGTTCCCGCCACGTTGCTGATGCCGATCTTGGCGAGCAGCCACGGCAGCAGCGACGCGACCACCGAGCCCACGCCGATAAAGAAACTCTGCATCGCATAGCCGAGCGGACGCTGCCGTGGTGGCAACTGGTCGCCGACGAACGCGCGAAACGGCTCCATCGAGATATTGATCGACGCATCCATGACCCACAGCAGCCCGGCGGCCACCCACAGTGCCGGCGAGTTCGGCATGTAGAGCAGGGCCAGCGTAGTGAGCACCGCACCGATCAGGAAATACGGCCGACGCCGACCCAGTCGGGTCCAGGTACGGTCTGACAGATACCCGACAATCGGCTGCACGATCAGGCCGGTAAGCGGCGCGGCGATCCACAGCGCGGGAATATCGGCGACATCGGCGCCTAGCGTCTGGAAGATGCGGCTGACATTCGCATTCTGCAGCGCAAAGCCGAACTGGATGCCAAGAAAGCCGAAGCACATGTTCCAGATCTGCCAGAACGACAATTCGGGCTTGCGCTTCATGGTGTGGGATTTCCGTTGGCCACGGGCGCGATCAGCAGCCCTTCGATGGCGGCGTCGTTGAGGGGACCGTCGGCCCCACCTTGCCCGCCGGTATAGTGCGCGTTGCTGCGCAGAAAACTCATGTTGAACCCCTGCTCCAGACTGAAGCGACACAACGCACCGGCAGTCGCCGTGAATATGGCTGAAGTGGAACGCTGCACGCCGTCGCTATGCGGCATCGCCAGCGGGACGCGCTGTGGCGCGGCGCCATCGCAATGTATGTCGAGCAGCTTCACCGCAGCCGTGATACCCGTATTGATCGGGCCATGGTCGTTGCGATAGGCGAGCGAAACACGGAACTTGCCGGTCGCCGTTGCCTGCCATTGCCGCGGCCAGGCGCTGTCGACATGGATCTCCAGCCCCTTGCAGGTTTCCGCGCTCGGCAGCGACTCCAGCCCGTCCTTGCCGAGGGTCGCGACCCGCAGACACTGCACGGAGGCAGGCGTGGGCAAGGTGGTCTTGCCATCCACCACGCCATGACGCCGGCCATCGACGTACAGCACCGCCTTGTCGGCCACCGTGACTTGCCGGCCCTCGGGCGTTTCGACCACGACCGGAGCCGCGGGCGTGGCCGGTGCGAACAGCGGTGCATCCATGCGCAGCGGCGCTGCACCCGATGCAATCGCGGTCAGTTCCACCACCGTTTCGTCACCGTCACGACGCTGCGATTTGGCGACCAGCAGGTCGCCATGCAGTTTTTCCGGGCGCACCAGGGTGATGCGTTGCCCCGCCAGGTCGAGACTGATCTGCTTGCTCTCTCCGAACAGCTGCGGCAGCCATGACACCGGCAGCTTCGGCGCGATGCTGCCATCGTCGCCGAGGCCGAACACACCGCCGATGACCATGTCGAGATAGCCGGCCACCGACCACAACTGGCGTGGCGAATCCACGACGGGGCCACTCAGTGCGCCGTCTTCGACGTGCACGGACTGGGTGGCCAGCTCGAAGTTCTCCATGTTGGATGCCGACAAGGCCGCGCCGCGCAGCACCGAATCCATCTCATGGGCAATGCGCGGTGCATCGTTGACGCTGCGCGCAGCGCGCAACGCATACGCACTGACGAACGGCCAGATGGCCCGGTTGTGGTAGATCGGCTGATCGGCGCGCTCAGGCCAGATCACCGGACTGCCCGACGACCAGGCCGGATAGTTGGCCAAGGCCAACTGCGCGCGCTTGGGATCGGCCACGCCGCTGGTAATGGCCAGCGACAGGCCGAGCAGGTCATACGCTTCCATCGGCATGCCACCGGCGCCGACGTAACTCATGTACATGCCGCGATCGGCACGCCAGAAATGCGCGTTGATTGCGCGCTTCAGCGATTCGGCCTGGGCGCGATACTCGGACGCCAGCACCTCGTGACGCTGTTCGGCCAGGTCGGCTGCCAGCTGCAAGGCCTGATAATGCAGCACATTGGTGGACAAGGCGTAGGACTCGGCGATGAAGCGCACGTCCTTCGCGGTCCAATCGGGGTAGCTTTGCTCGCGCCAGTCGAGGAACGAGGTTTCGCCGCGATAGAGGCCGAGCTGCTGGTCGAAGACGTAGAGGCGGTCCTGGGCCAGCGTATCGGTCAGCGCCCGCCAGGTTTCATTCGCAAATGCGGGGTCGTCCAGCAGATGCCGTGCGCCCAGGAACCACACCACGCGGTCGGTACTGATCGGCCAGCTGCCGCCGGAACCGGTGTCCTGCATCACGTAAAGCCCCTGGGGCATGGACGGCTCACGCACCTCGGACAACTTGAAGCGCAGCGACTGCCGCGAACGCGCCGGATCGACGCGCCACAAGGCAAGATCCACGGCATAGGACAGATCGCGCGTCCATACGTAATGCCACTTCTCCCCGGTCTCGAAGCAATCGCACGCAATGGATTCGCCGTGGTCGAAGGCGCTGTCGCGGATCGCCGCTACCGAGTCCTGATGCAAATCCTCCTGCGCCATCGCAAACAGCCCGTCGAACAACGGGCTGGCGGTATGGACGGTGAGCTTTTGCGCCGGGATACGGCGCTCGCCCTGCGGCGAGCGCAGCAGGAAACTGCCATCGGCCACCGGACGCATGCTTGCGGTCTTGCCCTGCCAGCTCACACTGTCGCGCGCATCGCCAGGCCCGGCCGCTTGCGTATGGGCGAGGCTGGCCCACAGCAGCGTCCCGCAGGCAATCGCCGATGCGGTGCGCTGACTCAACCGGGACGTCTTGCGCAGGCTCATGGCTGGTCCGCTGTGGAAGTGAGTTGCACATGGCGGTCCGCGCCCGCCGTGATCTTCACATAAGTAACTTCCCCGTAGCGATCCTTGCCGCGCGCCCAGCCTTCGCCTGGGGCGTCACGCAAGGCTTCCACGCCATCGAAACGGGGCAAAGCATGCCCGTCATTGTTCACGGTGCCTGCCACGTCGCCGTGAAACGCAAGAACGTAGTGCCGCAATGCCGGCTGATAGCTGCCCGAGGGAGCGCCCGCGTCGAACGTCACCACGCCGTCCTGGCGCTTGACCGAGAGCGACTGCAGAAAGTAATCGCCCTGCTCGTAGCCATACGTGTTGCCGTCATCGTCGTAGTAGTCGAAGTGCGTCTGGTCATGGGCGGGGAACACGTTGACGTCGAGCGTGGTCAACGGCTTTTCGTCGACGTAGTCCATCGACGCCTGTTGCGGGATGATCGCGCCTTCGCGAATGAACAGCGGGATGTCGCTCCAGCCCGTCGCATCGACCGGCAGCGTGACGTCCTTGCCGCCTTCGTAGACCTTGCCGTCCGCATAGCCAATCCAGCGCCCCTTGGGCAAGGCCAGCTGCTTGCGGGTCTGGCCCTGCTCCACGACAGGCGACACCAGCAGGTATTGACCGAACATCCAGGCATCGATGCGATCGCGCTGCGCGGGATCGTTTGGATATTCGAACTGCAACGGTCGCACCAGGCCCACGCCGTGTACGTGGTTCCGATATTCGTAAGCATAGATGTACGGAATCAGCGCGTAGCGCAGGCGGATCGCATCCGTCGCCGCCTTCTCGGCCACCGGGCCATAGGCCCAGGGCTGGCGCTTCTGGCCGAAGTCGCCATGCACGCGGAACATCGGCGTGAACGCACCAAACTGGATCCAGCGTGCGTAGTTCTCGTCGCTGGGGCGGGGCGCCTTGAAGCCGCCACCATCCATGCCCCAATGCATCGCGCCGACATCGAATGCCGCCAGCATGCGCTGGCGCTGCGCCGCCATGCTGGCGAAGCCGCTCTGGATATCGCCGGACCACACGCCATAGGCGTAGCGTTGCGAACCGAGGTAGAAGTTGCGATTGACCGACCACACGCGCTGCGCGCCGTGGGCACGCTGGCCGTCGTACAGCGCGCGCTGCATATTGAGGAACTGGGAGTCGACGCCGCTATCGTCCGCCTCGTCGTTCCACCAGCCGACGATGCCGGTGTCGTAGGAATGCCTGAGCGCTTCGTTGAAGAACCAGGCGCGTGCCGCCGGGTTGTCGAAATCGATGTCGCGCACGGTCTTGTGCGAGAAATAGTCCGGCGCCGGCTTTGACTGGGCCAGCCAATAGCCGTGTTCAGTGGCCTCGCGACCTTCGACCGTATCCACGTGCACGCGCGGCTTCATGATGCCGGTCATGTGCATGCCGCGACGATCCATGGCCTGCTTCAGCGCGCCGTCGGGACCATCGGGAAACTTGTCGGTGTTCCAGCGGAACTCGCCGTTGTCCTGGCCCCAGGCCTTCCAGTCGAAGTCGAAGGTGAAGTTGTCGATAGGAATGTGCTTGGCGCGATAGGTGTCCACCAGCGCCAGCGCTTCCTTCTGGTCGATGCCCCACTGGCTGTTGGTGAAGCCCATCGCCCACTTCGGAAACATCGGTGCCGCGCCGCTCAACTGGCGTACTCCGGCGAAGAGCTCTGCCGGCGAACCCGCCAGCAGATAGAGCGTGCGCACGGGTTCATGCTCGGCATGAATGCCGATCGTCGTATCCGATAGGTCGAAACGGGCCGGTTCGGCATCGGCGAGCACGCCATAGCCGGCCGTGCTCCATACCAGCGGTGCGCCGGTGTGGCCCTGGTTGCCCGCCGTCGCGACCTGCTTGCCCTCGCGCAGCAAGTCACCGGTCGCCGCATCGAAGGCATTGAGGCCGCCGATGCCGTATTGCGGATCGCCCTTGGCGTGGCGTAGCGACCAGCGCCCGTCGGCGGCATGTGCAAGATCTGCGGTGAGCAACAGGCGACCGTCGTGATCCTCCATGCGCAACTGGGCGCGGCGGGGATTCCAGCGCAGCGTCAACTGATCCGAGCGCAACACCTGCTCGTCGCCCTGCTGTTCCAGCGTGGCCGTCACCGCGGCGAAACTGGCCTGCGCGTCGATGACCGGCGTGGCCGGTGCCGCGTCCGCGCCTGTGACGCGCAACTGCACGATGCCCGACGCGAGCCAACGCAACTCCAGCTTGCCCTGCGCCAACGCGAGCGAAAGGCGATCCGTCGTCACCGCACTTTGGCTTTCGGTACCCGCCGCCGGCGTGCCGGCGATGGCGGCAAGCAGGGCCAGAGCGAGCAGGCGTGCGCGCATCAGTGCACCACCACGCTGCTATAGGCGGGGAGGCTCAAGCTCTGCCCTTGCAGGGCAACATCGGGCTTGCTCTTCAACAGGACGCTGGCGCCTTCGGGCAAGGTGTGTCCACCCGGCTTCCAGGTCGCCGCCTTGCCAGACAGGTTATGCACGACCAGGACGCGTTGCGTGCCATCCTGGCGCCAGTAGGCAAGCAAACGCGGATTGCCGGTGGCCTGCATATGCAAGTCGCCATCGCGCAGCGCGCTGACCTGGCTACGCCAGCTGATCAACATGCGGTAGAAATTGAGCATCGAATCAGGATCGTCTTGCTCGGCCTCCACCGACACGGCTTCGCCCTGGCTTACGCTCGAAGGCTTCCAACGCGATTCACCCGGTCCTGCCTGGCGCTGCCAGCGCATCGGCTCGCGCAGGTTTGGGTCAGGCTTGCGCCCTTCCATGCCCAGCTCCTCGCCGTAGTAGAGATACGGCCGGCCGGGCAGCGTCAGCAGCATCGCAGCCGCCATGCGCATGCGCTGGCCGTCGCCGTCGAGGCTGCTCATTACGCGTTGCTGATCGTGGTTGGACAGGAAGGTGGAGTCGATAAACGACTCATCCGCCGCACTTCGATAGGCGGTGTAGGTTTCCTCCAGCAGCTGGTCGAGCTTGCCGACGCGTTCGTTCTTGGCGCTGCGGATCAGTTGCGCGGCCAGCGGAAAGTCGAAGACCGAGCCCAGCGGCGTCAGATACGGCGCCAGCTGCTTGGGCGATTCCGCCATCACTTCGCCGACCAGGGTGGCGCGGGGATTCACCGTGGCGATGGCGTCATGGAATTGCGTCCACCAGGCGACGTTCTTGGTGACGATTTCGGGATCGTGTTCGCGCGACTTGAAGTCGTCGTAGATATGCTTGGCCGCGTCCAGCCGGAAACCATCGACGCCCTTCGACAGCCAGAACTGCCCCACCTTGATCATCTCCGCGCGCACGGCGGGATTGTCGTAGTTGAGGTCCGGCATGCCGCCGCCGAAATCGCCGAGGTAATAGGTGTCGCCGAGTTGGTGCCAGATCTTGCCGCCGGGTGCGCTCTGCGCGTTGAGGTCCGGGTGTGCGCCGGCCCAGGTGAACCAGTCGTGGTGCGGATCGGCGGGATCGTGGGCGGCAAGGAACCAGGGATGCTGCTGGCTGGTGTGGTTGATCACCATGTCCATGGTCACGGCGATGCCGCGCTTGTGCGCCTCGTCGAGCAGGTGCTGGAAGTCCTGCATGCTGCCGTACTGCGGATTGATGCCGTAGTAATCGGTGATGTCGTAGCCGTGAGAACTGGGCGATGGGTTGATCGGCATCAGCCAGATGCCGCTGATGCCCAGCGACTTCAGGTAATCGAGCTTGGCGGTGACGCCATTGAGATCACCGATGCCATCGCCATTGGTGTCGTACCAGGCGCGAACGAAGATTTCGTAATAGACGCCGGAGGGAGGAGCCGTCGCGGCGGGCGCCGCTGGCGCATCGGTCGCATGGGCGACGAGGGTCGTGCTGACGGCCGAACCACAGGCCATCGCAAACAGAAAAGCCAGAGGGGTGAATAAGCGATACCGCGACATGTCTTGCTCCATTCGAGGGCCGCAGGCCATCGACGGATCGGTTCGCGGACGCGGGCATCGCCGGGGCCGGTAACCGCCACGCCGGACCTCGCGGTGTGCCGGTGCTTTGTCCATTCACCGCGACAAAGCCCCTAAAGCATCGCGCCGGCGCTCCTTGCGGAAGCGCCGGCGCGACCTTGGATTACAGCTTCAGGTTGAGACCCAGGTAGCTGGTACGACCGAAGTACTGGATCGTGCCGGTCTGCTGGGGATTGCCACCGAAGAACGTGCGTGTCGGCTCGTTGGTCATATTGAGCATCTGGTAGACCACGCTCAACTGCTTGGTGATGTTGTACGACGCCTGGAAGTCGTACACCGTCTCGGCAGCGAAGGTCACCAACTGGTTGCTCACCGCGATCTGCGAATCGGACAGGAACGACGAACGGTAGTTGCCGGACACGCGAGCCGAGAACGGACCGTAGTCGTAGAACACCGCCGCACTGGCCACACGCTTGGACAGGCCCGGCAAGCCGACGTAGGTGGTCGGACCACCCAGGTTGGTCGGGTTGCGCACCGTGCTCGAGGTCAAGGCAAAGTTTGCCTGGACACCGAGGCCAGCCCAGATACCCGGCAGGAACTTGTTCTTCGAACCAGCAAGCTCGAGACCGCGAACATTGCCGCCCTGGGCGTTGTACGACGTCTGGAACTGACCATTCAGGTACGGCTTGCCGGTGGTCGGATCGATCGGCACGGGGATGCCGGCCGCGGCGAAGTCGTAGTTGTCGTAGGTCACGCTCTGGATGAACGATTCGATGTGCTTGTAGAACACACCCGCGGTGACGGCACCCGACGAATCCTCAAAGTAGTGCTCGTAGCCCAGGTCAACCTGGTTGGCGCGCAGCGGATCCAGCAGCGGGCTGGTACCGCCCCACACGTTGTACTGGCCGTTGGACACCCACGAACCGGCACCCGCCAGCATCTTGTCGATGGGCGGACGCGACAGCACCTTGGCGGCCGAGAGGCGCATCTGATCGTCGTCGGTCAGGTGATAGATCAGGTTGAACGAGGGCAGCCAGTCGGTATAGCTCTTGCCGACGGTGAGCGGGGCATAGTCGGTGCTGATCACGCCGTAACCGTCGGCGATCGGCACACCGGCGCCGTTGCCCACCTGCTGCAGACCGGTGCTGTACTGTGACTGGTGCGAGACACGCACGCCGGCATTGCCGGTCAGCTCATGCCCGAACACCTGGGCATCGATATCGGCCATGAAGAACAGGTCGCGGGTCTTTTCATCAACCGAGCCGCTCTGGATTTCCGACCAGCTGTTGTTCCAGTCCTTCACCGGCGTGGCCGTGATGCCATGCGAACCGAGGATGGCCGCGCCATTGAGCTGCATGAAGCAGGGGAAGCCGGAGAAATTGCCCTTCCAGCACCGCAACGATGCATCGCTGCTGGGGATGGTCAGCGGCGGCTGGCCGGCCACCGGCGAGGTGTTCCACTCCGAGCCGTAGACGTAGACTTCGCGATCGGCCTGGTAGTCGTGGTTATTGATATAGACGCCGGCTTCCAGCCCCGACAGCCAGGAGCTGTTCGGCAGGTCGTACTTCACGCTGGTGCGGAAGGCCTTCATCTTGTCGTGATAGATGTACGGATACACACCGTAGCGCGACAAGCCCAGGTCATTGAGGTTGGTATAGATGCCCGGATTGGCGAACGACGCCGTACCGATCTGGCGCCCGGCCAGGGCGTAAGTCACCGACTGCGGCATCAACTGCGGGCTGGCGGTGCCCAGGCCACTGTACGGGTCAGCGGTGGTATCGACGTTGATCTCGTTGCTCGACGCGCGCGACATCGACGCATCCGCCTCGACGTGCCAGCGGTCGTGGTCCCACTTCGCGTTCAGGCCACCGGAGAACACATAGGTGGTGGCGGAGTAGTTGTCGGCCGTGGTCTCGTTGGAGAACTGGTCGCCACCCACGCCCGGCGGATTGCTGGTCGCCGTGCCGCCAATCATGGTGCCCAGCGAGCTGAACACCGGATTGGTGATGGTCGCGTTGTTGCCGTAGATGTTCTGCGAGCGGAAACCGTAACCAAACGAGCTGTTGTTGAACTTCGAGAAGAAGCCGTCACCGGTCACCTGCAGTTCGTCGGTGGGCTTCCACACGACCGTCGTCAGATAACCCGTGCGACGCTCGGTGCCACCGTTCTGCTGCAGCTGGATACCCTGCGTCAGATAGCCCTGCTGGGTCGGCGTGACCTGGTAGAGCGTGCCGTCGGACGCTTCACCCACGAACTGCTCGGCCACGTGCGGCTGGTACATCTGCGCGACACCGATGCCAACGCCGAGCGTGTTGTCGAGGAACTTGCCCTGGTAGGCCACGCTGAGGCGATAGCCGAGCGCGTTGGCACCGGCGACGTCATGCGCCTGGCCGTTGTAGCTGCCGCGGGCATCGACGTTGAGCGTCTGGTCCTGCGGAGCGTTCAGCGGGTTCGCCGTCTGCAGCGCGATGGTGCCGCCCACGCCGCCGGTGACCAGCGAAGCCTGCGAGGACTTGTACACCGTGGCCATGTTGATCAGCTCGGACGGGTACTGGTCGAAGTTGATGTAGTTGCTGCCGCTGGTCGACGGCTGTTCGCGACCGTCGAGCGTGGTCTGGATGAAGTTGCCGGAAAGGCCACGGATATTGATCTGCGATGCCTGGCCAGCAATGCGCTCGGCCGAAACGCCCGGCAGACGCGTCAACGCGTCGGCGATCGACTGGTCCGGAAGACCGCCGATATCGGCCGAGGTGATGACGTTCTGGATCGTGTCAGCGTAGCGCTGGTAGTCGATCGACCGCTCCATGCCCTGGTTGAAGCCGGTCACCGTGATGGTGGACAGGCTCTTGGCCAGCTGCTGGTCTTCGGTCTGCTTGGGCTGGTCGCCCGACTTGCTGTCCTTCTTGCTCTGGTCGGTCTGCTGCGCAGACGCGGGCGCGGACTGATCATTGGCCGCGCCTGTATTGGCAGCGGAACCATCAGCTTTCGCACCCGTATCAACCGGCGCTGCTTGAATGCCGGCGGTAAAACAAAGGCCGGACGCCAGCGCCAGGGCCAGCACATTACGTTTCAGTATCACCGTCTTCCCCTCCCACGGGTTTGCACTTGCTTGTTATGTAGTTGCCGCAACAGTCCCCACAGACTGTTGCGGGCTACGCGCCAGTGCATGCCGATGCTCGGAGGGCCCAGTCGCGTGGCGGCCATGGTAGGGCTGCGCCAAAACGCGAACAGGTCTATGCATACGTATTCATTACCGCGTTTTTTTGTGCACCTTTGACAAAATGATAACGGTTGCCGGCTCGTGCAGCAGCAAATTTTCGCGCGCGCCGCATGCCGCAGCCAACCGCCTCGCGTGCCTTATCTGTGCGGTTTTTCGCTCACTCACACGCTGTGATACGCACGATTTTTGTCCCCGCACGAAGATCCGGCCAAGCCCTGCTGCGCCGCAATATCGTGCTTTTCTGAATACGTATGCAGTCAAATCATTGCGTCACCGCTCTGCGTTTAAGCTGCCCCCGCGCTTCGAGCTGGCCACCGGTCTTCGCGACGCGGGCATTGGGCGGAAACATCGGGAATGCGACATGAGTGATGCA
Source organism: Dyella humicola (assembly GCF_026283945.1). Lineage (NCBI taxonomy): Bacteria > Pseudomonadati > Pseudomonadota > Gammaproteobacteria > Lysobacterales > Rhodanobacteraceae > Dyella > Dyella humicola. The sequence goes on along the minus strand of NZ_JAPDPC010000003.1, from coordinate 320,245 downwards.
CCGTGGTGGCGAGGGGCCGTCACCTATCAGATCTATCCACGCAGTTTCATGGACACCAACGGCGATGGCGTCGGTGACCTGCCAGGCATCATCGACAAGCTCGATTACGTTGCCGGACTGGGCGTGGACGCGATCTGGATCGCGCCGTTCTTCCGCTCGCCGATGGCGGATTTTGGCTATGACATCGCCGACTATCGCGACGTCGACCCGCTGTTCGGCACGCTGGCCGATTTCGATCTGCTGCTGGCCAAGGCACACAGGCTGGGCCTGAAAGTGATGATCGACCAGGTCCTCAGCCACACCTCGGCCGAACACGCCTGGTTCAAGGAAAGCCGCGAGAGCCGCGACAACCCGAAGGCCGACTGGTACGTCTGGGCCGACGCGAAGGACGACGGCACCCCGCCCAACAACTGGCTGTCACTGTTTGGCGGCTGCGCCTGGCAGTGGGAGCCGCGCCGCGGCCAGTACTACCTGCACAACTTCCTGACCTCGCAGCCGGACCTCAACTTCTACAACCCGGACGTACGCCAATCGGTGCTCGACAACGTGCAGTTCTGGCTGGACAAGGGCGTGGATGGCTTGCGCCTGGACGCGATCAACTTCTGTTACCACGACCGCGAGCTGCGCGATAACCCGCCCAAGCCCGCTGACCAGCGCGTGGGGCGCGGCTTCAGCCCGGACAATCCGTACGCATTCCAGTACCACTACTTCAACAACACGCGGCCGGAGAACCTGGCGTTCCTCGAAGACTTGCGTGCATTGATGGATCGCTACCAGGACGTCGCGGCGATCGGCGAAATCTCCTCGGAAGATTCGCTGGCGACCACCGCCGAATACACCAGCGGTCGCCGCCTGCACATGGGCTACAGCTTCGAGCTGCTCACCAACGACTTCAACGCAGCCTATATCCGCAGCACGGTGCAGAACCTCGAAGCGCAGATGCTCGAAGGCTGGCCGTGCTGGGCCATCTCCAATCACGACGTGGAGCGCGTGCTCAGTCGTTGGGGCAATGGCGACGCGTCGGTGCGCCTGGCCAATATGCTGAGCGCGATGGTCTGCTCGCTGCGCGGTTCGGTGTGCGTGTATCAGGGCGAGGAACTCGGCCTGACCGAAGCCGAGGTACCCTACGAAGCCCTGCAAGATCCCTACGGCATCACCTTCTGGCCCACCTTCAAGGGCCGCGACGGCTGCCGCACGCCGATTCCCTGGAACGACGGCATCAACGCCGGTTTCAGCGTGGGCGAACCGTGGCTACCGGTGCCAGCCGAACATCGCGCGCTGGCCGTGGCACTGCAGGACGCCGAGCCACACTCCGCGCTCAACGGCTTCCGCGCATTCATGGCATGGCGCAAGTCGCAGCCGGCCTTGCGTTGGGGCGACATCCGCTTCCTCGACACACCCGAGCCGGTACTTGCGTTTACCCGTCGTCATGGCAACGACACCGTGCTCGCTGCCTTCAACCTGTCCCACGAAGCGGTCGAAACGCCGCTCGCGGGCATGGACGCGGTGACACCGATCAACGGCCATGGCCTGGCGCATGGCGACCTGAGCAATGGCCGGCTCACCCTACCCGGCCACGGCGCGCTGTTTGCCCGCATCGGCTGAAGCTTTAGCCTTTCCCCATCGACGGCGGCGATCCCGCGTGCCGCCGTCGACTTTTCCCTTGCGCCCGTCCCGCCTATGATCGAAGCCTCGTCGATAGGAGGCTTTCATGCGCGCTGTGCTGATCACTCTCGGTCTGATCCTGCTCGCTGCAGGCATCTGGGTTCTCCTCGGCCATGGCAGCTACCAGCAGACCGACACGCTGGTGCAGATCGGTTCGGCCAAAGTCACCGCCACGCATGACACGCCGATTTCGCCGCAGGTGGGCATTGCAAGCATCGTGGTCGGCGCTGTGCTGGCGTTGATCGGATTCCTGCGCGAAGGCTGAATCGTACCTACCCGTCAGCTTGGCGTTGACATCGAACACTACGGCTCCCCCGTCATACTCGCGAGATTGCATTGACAGGAACCGCACGATGAGCAGGCCAGCACGCGCCGCGTGGAAACGCGCCCCCATTCGCCTCCGGCTGCTCGTGCTCCTGGCGCTGTGTGTGATTTCGCTGCAAGTCGCCGCACAAGCGCAGATCCAGATCACCCCTATCCCGGAGCAAAAGCGCGCCACGGCGATGCCGCTGGGCGCAAACGCGTTGACCGCATCCGACGCCGCATCCTGGCTCGATCCGTTGGTGGCCGACGCGATGAGGCGGGCACCCATCGCTGGAGCCGTGGTTGTCGTCGTCAAGGACAGCGACATCCTGCTGTCCAAGGGTTACGGCTATGCCGACGCGTCGTCGAAAAAACCGATCGACCCCGCGACGACGCTGTTCCGTGCGGGCTCCCTCTCCAAGCTTTTCACCGCGACGGCCGTGATGCAACTGGTCGAGCAAGGCAAGCTCGACCTGGATGCCGACGTCAATCGTTTTCTGGATTTCAGCATCCCGCCGCGCGACGGCAAGCCCGTGACGCTGCGCGAGTTGATGACGCACACCGCCGGGTTCGAGGACGTGGTGAAAGACCTGTATGTGCCCGACGCCTCGTCGCTGATCAGCAACGAAGCATGGCTGAAGCGCTGGGTGCCGGCGCGCATTTTCCCTGCCGGTGAGGTTACCGCGTATTCGAACTACGGCGCCGCGCTGGCCGGTTATATCGTGCAGCGCGTAGCCGGAGAGCCATTCGAGACGTATATCGAACAACACATCTTTCAACCACTGGGCATGACGCACGCGACCTTTCGACAACCGCTGCCGCCCTCGCTGCTGGCCGACATGGCCGGAAGCTACCTGTCGCCCAGCGGGCCACCGTTTCCGCTGGGATTGATTCCCGCGGTTCCGGCGGGAGCGTTGTCGATCAGCGGCAACGATATGGCGCGCTTCATGATCGCCCATCTGCAAGACGGCCATGTCGGCGACGCGCAACTCCTGCGTGGCGAAACCGTCAAGCAAATGCACAGCTACGCGCGCCCCAGCGTGCCCGGACTCCGCGCGATCGGCCTTGGCTTTTATCACCTGGACCGCAATGGCCAGGACATCATCGGCCAGACCAGCAACACCCGCTTCTTCCATAGTGCGTTGGCGCTGTTCGGCCAACAGCATGTCGGGTTGTTTGTCTCAGTCGATGGTGCAGATGACGGCGGCCTGCGGCGTCAACTGCTGAATGGCTTTGCCGATCGCTATTTCCCTCCGTTGCCGCAGATCAAACAACCCACGTTGACGACGGCGCGCGCGCACGGTGCCTCGATCGTGGGTCGCTATCTAGGCAGCAAAATGTCCGTCAGCAACTTTCGCGCGCTGCGCAATCTGTTGACGCAGATGGAAGTCAGCATGGCGGCTGACGGTACGCTGCGCACGCCGGGTTTCGATGAGCTCGTGGGTCCGGCGCACTGGCGTGAGGTGAAGCCGTATCTTTGGGTCGACGACGCCAGTGGCAGCCATCTCGGCGCCGATGTGAAGGACGGCAGGGTCCGCTGGATCTCCATCGATGAGCTCGCACCAACCCAGGTCTTCCTCCCGGTGCCGGCCTGGTTGTCGCCCACGCGCACGCAGCCGCTGCTGGCTGGAATACTCGCTGTCTTCCTGCTGGCTGCGCTGTCGTGGCCGGTTGCCGTGCTGATGCGCCGTGTACTGAACAAACCGGTGGCGTGGTCGGACTGGGCCGGGCGCTGGTATCGCCTGAGCTGCGTCACCGCGATCCTGCAGCTGCTGTTTGCTGCCGGTTGGTGGGTCATGTTGCCGCGCCTGGAAACGGGCACCTCGCAGCTCGACACCCGCCTGCGCCTGCTGCAGCTCGTCGGCCTGCTCGCCTGTCTCGGCACGATCGCCGTAGCCATGAATGCCTGGCATGCGTGGCGTGAGCCCGGTGGCTGGTGGCGCAAGCTGGGTAGCCTGGTCCTGCTGCTGGTCTGTCTGGTTGCCGTGTGGTTTACCTTCTCGTGGCACCTGCTGAGCGCTCACCTCTACTACTAGCGCTACACATCCCTCACCGTCATCCCAGCGAAAGCTGGGATCCAGCGCCTTGTGTCCTGTGCAAAGTCACTGGATTCCGGCTTGACCAGCCCTTCGGCTGTTGAGAGCCGCCGGAATCACGGAGACGTTTTATTCAGGCGTTTTCCGGAACTCGGACCGGTGGCAAAGAACCTTCCCTTGACCACCCCGCTACAATGCGTGGGATGGATGTCTCGCACCTGATCGACAAGCTCAACGACGCGCAGCGCGAAGCGGTCTGCGCCCCGCCCGGCCATTACCTCGTGCTCGCGGGCGCCGGTTCCGGCAAGACCCGCGTGCTCACGCACCGGATTGGCTGGCTCACCCAGGTTGAACAGGTACCGCCGTGGGCGATCCTTGCCGTCACCTTCACCAACAAGGCCGCGGGCGAGATGCGCGCGCGCCTGGATCAACTGATCCCTGGCGGTACGCAAGGCCTCACCGTGGGTACCTTCCACGGCATCGCCCATCGCCTGCTGCGCCGTCACTGGCGCGAAGCGGGGCTACCCGAGGGTTTCCAGATACTCGATGCGGACGACCAGCAACGCATCGTCAAGCGGGTGATCACCGGGCTAGGCCTGGACGAGTCGCGCTTCCCGCCACGCCAGGCCACCTGGCAGATCAATAGCTGGAAGGACGAAGGCAAGCGACCGGACAACGTCGAGCATCGCGATCATCCGATGACGCGCACCCTGGTGCAGATCTATCAGGCCTACGAGGATGCCTGCCGCCGCGCCGGCCTGGTCGATTTCGCCGAGCTGCTGCTGCGCGCGCATGAATTGTGGCTGCGCAACCCGCAGGTGCTCGAGCACTACCGCGAACGCTGGCGCTACCTGCTGATCGACGAATTCCAGGACACCAACTCGCTGCAGTACGCGTGGATCCGCGTACTTGCCGGCAGCACCGGCCAGGTCTTCGTGGTCGGCGACGACGATCAGGCCATCTACGGCTGGCGCGGTGCCAAGGTGGAAAACGTGCAGCAATTCCTGCGCGATTTCCCCGGTTCGAAGACCATCAAGCTCGAGCAGAACTATCGTTCCACCTCGACCATCCTGAAGGCCGCCAACAGCGTGATCGCGCGCAATGGCGGACGCCTCGGCAAGCAGCTGTGGACGGATGGCGGCGAAGGCGAGCGCATTGCCCTGTACGCGGCGTACAACGAACAGGACGAGGCGCGCTTCGTCGTCGAGCGCATCCGCGAGTACATCGCCGAACACGGCGATGCGCGCGATTGCGCCATCCTGTATCGCTCGAATGCGCAGTCGCGCAACTTCGAAGAACAGCTGATGCAGCGCGATGTCCGCTTCCGCGTCTACGGTGGCCAGCGCTTCTTCGACCGCGCGGAAATCAAGGACGCGCTGGCCTACCTGCGCATGTCGTCCAATCGCCATGACGATGCCGCGTTCGAGCGTGCAGTTAACACGCCGCCGCGCGGCATCGGTGATCGCACGCTCGACGTGTTGCGTCGGCGGGCTCGCGCTGAAAATATTTCGATGTGGGAAGCCACGCTTGGCGAACTCAGCGGTGGCCAAGAACTGGCTGGACGCGCCAAGAACGCCGTGAAAGCGTTCCTCGTGTTGATCGACGACATGGCCCGCGCCTTTGCTGGTACTGGGGTGGGCGATGCGCTTGCACTCGCCGAACAGATCGATCACGCGATCACCCAGACCGGCCTGCGCGACTTCTACGAAAAGGACAGCCGCGGCAACGCTGAATCGCGCGTGGAGAACCTGGACGAACTGGTCAACGTGGCCAGTCGTTTCGAGCTGACCCAGGACGATATCGATGCCGGCTTGAGCGAACTGTCCGCCTTCCTCTCGCATGCCGCGCTGGAAGCCGGCGAGGGCCAGGGCGAAGCCTGGGATGACTGCGTGCAGCTGATGACGCTGCATTCGGCCAAGGGCCTGGAGTTTCCGATCGTGTTCCTGGTCGGCATGGAGGAAGGCTTGTTCCCCAGCCAGCGCTCGGTGGAAGACGAAGGCCGCCTGGAAGAAGAACGCCGCCTCGCCTACGTGGGCATTACGCGCGCGCGCGAACGGCTGTTCATTACCCATGCCGAATCACGCCGCATGCATGGTACCGAGATGCTGGCGCGTCCTTCGCGCTTTCTCTCCGAGATTCCGCCGGAGCTGATCGACGAAGTGCGTCCGCGCGTGCAGGTCAGTCGCCCGTTGTACGGCGCACGACCCGGCGCGACGTCCAGCTCGCTGCAGGAAAGCATGCCACTGCAATTGGGCCAGCGCGTCAGCCATCCCAGCTTCGGCGAGGGCGTGGTCGTCAGCGCGGAAGGCAGCGGCGCGCATACTCGTATCCAGGTGAATTTCTCCAGCAGCGGCAGCAAGTGGCTGGTCTACGCCTATGCCAACCTGACGCCGGTGTAGCCACCTTGCCGCCCATGCACGGCACGGCACGGAGTGATCATGAGCGACAACCTGTCCCTGCGCGAAAATGTGCGCCAACTGCTTGGCTTTCAGGAAGGCATGGCGGCGATCTATCGTCGCCTGCCGTGGACACACCGTGCGGTGCAGGGCCTGTGGCTGGCGTTGCTCGCATTGGTCGCCGCTAGTTCGGCATACGGCCTGGGCCTGCTGCTGCATACCCAGCAAGCTTTTTGGGCGGCACTGACCAGCATCGCAGTGACCCAGCAGAACTATCTCGATACCCGCGCCTCGTCGCGCGACCAGATCGTCGGCGCCCTGGTCGGTGGCATCGCGGGCCTGGGCGCCACCTTGATCGGCGGTGAAACCTATCTGGCCTACGCCGTTGCCATCGTGGTAGCGATTACCGCTTGCTGGTTATTCGGCGTCGGCAGCGCCGGGCGGCTCAGCGGCAGCACCACCACCATCGTGATGCTGGTGCCGCATATCGGGACGTTCTGGATCATCGCCCTCACGCGCATCGGCGAAGTGGCGCTTGGCATCGCTTGTGCCTTGGTGATCGTGGGCATCGGCGAGCGCTTGCAGGCCCGCTGGATGCGTCCTGGCGAACTCAAGAACTGACTGCCATTGAGAAGTCGGTAGTACGACAAAAGTGAAACCAGCGTGCCGCCTGTGACCGAACGAAGTCCCCGTGGGGCGCATCGCTCGCTCAGCGCCACTCGCTCTTAACTCCTTCTCCCCTTTGGGGAGAAGGTTGGGATGAGGGGTGTGTGCTTGCGATCACGCGTTGACCGAGCGTTGCCGCCAGCTTGCCGCTTACGCAGCGGGCGTTCCGAACCGCTGCCGCGGTCCGGGTCACTTTGCTTTTGCTGGCCCAAAAGAAAAATAACCCAAAGAAAATGGCCTTAGGAGCTCATAGCATTGCGAAAGATACGAGCCTGACGGGCGTGGCCCGCCAGATCGGTGGCGGCCCACGGCCTATACACAGCGGCTACACCGCAACGCGCCGAGGCGAAGAGGGCTTAAGGCGTGGGTGGCGAGTTGACCATCTGCGCCTCCGGATACTGCGAGCGTTTCGACCATCGGCCGGACCTGCTTTAAGTCCTCACCGCTATCGCGCGTTGCGGTGTAGCCGCTGTGTCTCGCCTTGGGTAGCAAACGATCCTATCGCGCTAACCTTCCAACGCTTCTATCCCACGGAGTGCTACCAGCCTTTAAGGCCGTTTTCTTTGGGTTACTTCTCCTTTGGGCCAGCAAAAGAAAAGTGACTCGAGCGCCGGCAGGCGATCGAAACGCCCGCTGCGTAAGCGGCAAGCTAGCCCCCACGCTCAGTTGTCGCGTGACAGCGAGCACCCGCCCCTCATCCCAACCTTTTCTCCCACAGGGACTACCTTCGGGTCGCCCGGAGGGGAGAAGGAGCAAGAACGAGTGGCTCGGCGTGCCGAGACGCCCGCTGCGTCCCCTCGAAATGAGATTCGACGCTGATCAGCACTCCCGATAAATCCACCAAACGCTGAAAGGGGTGGGCCCAAGAGCCTGCTCACGACCGATGCCAGCTACGCCGCGTTATTCGCGCAAGCGCGGCACACCGTGCTCGCTGCGCTCTTCCACCGCGATGGGACGCGTGTCCAATTTGGTGGAGCGTCCATCCTGCGGCAGAGGCTCGATGGATTCGCCACGAGCCAACGCCAAGGCATTGCGATAGCAACGCTGGGCCAGCGCCGCGTCGTCCTGGCCGGCATGGACATCGCCGAGCGCTTCCCAGGCGGCACTGGTCGGCGAAAGCGCCAGCGAACGTTCGAGAAATTGCGTAGCCTTGCCCCATAGTTTCAGTCGCGCACACATCCGACCGAGCGTGAGCAGTAGCGCGGCATCGTTGGGATGCGCATCCAGCCAGGACTCGGCGCGACGCAAGCGGGCTTCCAGGTCGTCACCACCCAACGCGCCATAGGTTTCGATCAGCAGCGGCGACCATTCACGACGCAGTGCTGATTCCACTTCGTCCATGGCCGGCAAGACCATGCCGAAGCCGGCCGCGCGACGTGCATACGCGTCGATCGCCGCAGGTACCCGACGCTGTGCCTTGGGCAGCTGCGACCACAGGGTATTGAGCGCTGCGGCATCAGGCGCCGCGCGCAGGGAGGCCGCAAGCACTTGTCCTTCGAGCGCGGCAAAACCACGGATGCCAAACGCACCACTCTTCTGCAACGGCTCCAAGGTCTGGCGCGCACGCCGCGTGTCGCCGCTGGCCAGCGATGCCAGCGCCAGCTCGCGCCAGCCACCCGGTGTGAGATCGCCGCTGTCGGCTTCGGGGGCCAGCAGGTTCACCGCTTCCGTAGCCTTGCCGTCGCGTCGAAGCACGCGGGCGCGAAGCACGCGGGCGGCACGAGGTGCGACCTGGCCTGCCTCGTCCAGCGTGGCGAGTGCGCGGCTGTTCTCGCCGCGGCGGGACGCGGCCTCGGCGGCAGCGAGCAAGGCGGGTGCGCGCAGGGCGCCCAGCCGCGAGGCGCGATGCAGGTCGCGCTCGGCATCGCCGTGCCGGCCTTCCATCAGGGCAATCAGACCTTCACGCATGCGTTGGCGGCTGATGCGGCGATGCCGACGCGAAAACGCGCCAAACGGCCAGCGCACCAGGAACCACAGCGCACTCAGCAATCCCCACGCCACCAGCAACAGGACCACCGCGGCGACGACCGTGGTTTCCGTCTGCCAGCCGCGCAATTGCACCATCACGTAGCCTGGGTCTGCCGCCACCCAATGCCAGCCGAACGCAGCGAGCGCCGCCAGGATCACCAGCAGCAGGATCCAGCGCCACAACTTCATGGCTTGACCCCGGCCGGCGCGCTATTGCTGCTTGCAGGTTTGAGCGCGTGTACCGAACGCAGGTTGCGCAATTCGCTGAGCGCGGCGCCCAGCTGCACCGGTGTGGTCGGTTGTTGCGCGAGCAAGCTTGCCAGCTGCTCGCGTACCTGCTTCACGGCGGGCGACTTCTCGTCGAACTGGGCTGCAATACCCGCATCGGCACGCTTGAGCGCAGCGACATAGGCTTCGTGATCGGACGCGAGCAGCGCCGCCTGTGCCTGTGCCAGATCGATCCCCGCCAGTTCACGCGCAAACCGCGCATCCGCCACCGACAAGGGCGCACCGTTGGTTCGCTGCACTTTCACCACGTTATTGAGCGCGGAGACGATGCGCGCCCAGCTTCCGCTGGTCGAACTCGAAGCGGGTGTATCCAGTGGCCTGAGCGGCAGCTCGATCATCGCCGCGCGCAGGCTGGCCAAGGTCGCCAGCGATGCGCTCACGCTGACCGGCTGACTCTTCGCCAGCGCTTCGCGTTCGGCAGCGATGCTCTGTCGCAAACCGGAAAACGCGCCATCGTCCACCGCAGCGAGCGTCTGGTCGGCAATCACATAGGCGGCAGCGGCACCCTGCGCATCGTGGAACAACTCGTAACGCTCCTTCGCCATGCGCAACAGCGACTCGGTTTCATCGAGCAGCATGGCGTCGTGGGCCGAAAGGGTCTTTTCCGATAGCTTGGTCACCGCATCCTCGAGGTTGCGCGTGCGCTCAGCCTGGCTCAGCAATTCCTCGCGCAGCGAACGATTGACCTGGTCCGCGTCGCCGAGGCGCTGGCGCAGCAAGTTACGTTCGCTGTTGCTTGCCGTGAACGCGCTTTCCAGGCTGTCCAGGCGCTGCTTCATGCCCGCCATCGCTTCACTGCCCGCCGCACGGCCCTGTTCCTGCTGCCACTGCCGCCAACCGACGTAACCTGCACCGCCCACCGCCACCAGTGAAAGCAGCAGGGCCACCGCGAGTGTGCCGCCGCCCCGCGCAGGTGGCGAGGAGCGCGTGGCACGGGAGGATGAGGATGGCGCGGCAGGGCCTGCGGACGCGCTGTTGCTGGGGATGGAGTCGTCTTGGCTCATGCGCGACATGCTAACAGCCTGGGGTGCGGGACTCGAATCAAGTGTTCGTGAAGGAGCGAGGGGGTTTCGAGGCGCTGCGTGTCGTCGATGGGTAGGTTCGTCGCTCTGGCGAAGCCTCGTAAGGCGCACACAGAACCCTCATCGCGCCGCCGCTTCCAACAGGTCCGTCGCCATGGCCGACGCAGCAATCACCACTCGCTTGAAGCCCGCCTCGCGGGCAGCCTCAGCCAACCGCTCACTACTGACCACCGCAATCGCGCTGCTCAGCGCCGCATACGCCGCCACCGGCAAGCCATCGCGCAAGCACCCCAGCGCCTCGGCGCTCGACAGCAGCACGTGCGCATCGGTTGGCAAGGCCGCGACCACCTCAAGCTGACGCCTCTGCCAGCGGGGCGCCGCACGCCGGTACACGTGAACCTCGCGCAATTGCGCACCCCGCGCCGCCAATTCGCTTCGGAGGACACCGCGGCCACCCGCCGCTCCGATCAAAGCCACACGCTTGCCCTTCAAATCAGCGAGGGCGGGGTGCTCCAGCAACCCCTCGCTATCCTGCCGCTGCGAAGGCGCGCAGGGCTCACTCACACCATGCAAACGCAGCGCGCGCGCCGTGCCCTGCCCCACCGCCAGCACCGTCGCCTGCGTACGCAGTGACGCCAGACGCGTGGCAAAGCGCACGGCGGCGGGGCTGGTGAACACGAGCAGGTCATCTTCGAGGGCCGCGACCAGCGCTACGGCAGCCTGCCCGGGGTCAGCCACCTCGCGCAGCGACAATCCTGGCAGCAAGAACGGGACACCGCCGAGCCGACGCACCTGGCGCGCCATGGACGAACCGGTACCCGCCGGGCGCGTGATGACCACCGTGCGCCCGCTCAGCGCAGGCTCCGAAGTCGACTGTCGCACGCTCATGGCCACCTCCCTGGAAAGCCTGGGCAGTGTACCGGCCGCGCAGCGCTGAGGTTTGTTTCGCCGGGGTGCGTACACTACGCGTTCCCCTGAACGCACCCGACCCCGATGAGCATGAACGAACGACAGACAGTTGCCCGCAAGCTGGTTGGCTTCATACGCGACGAAATCCCCTTGGCGTTGAATATGGACCTGCATTTTCAGGACTGCGATGAACAACACCTTTCGATCGCCGCCCCGCTGGTGCCCAACGTCAACGACAAGGGCTGTGCCTTCGGCGGCAGCCTGGTGAGCGTGATGACGATCACCGGCTGGGGCCTGGTGGAACTGGAGCTGCGCATGCGGGGCCTGGACTGCGATGTGTTCGTGGGCGAATCGACCGTGCGCTATCTCGAACCGGTATGGTCGGATTTCCAGAGCGAGGCGCGACTGGCCCATGGTGCGGACTGGGCCACATTCTTCGATACCCTGGCCGCACGCGGTCGCGCCCGTATCGAGGTGAGCTGCCAGGTTCCCGGCGCTGGCGAGCGGCCGGCGGCCACGCTCGAGGCACGTTTTGTCGCCAAACGGCGGCCCGCCGACGCCGTATGAAGAGCCATAGAGATTCCGGCACAATGCGCTAACTGTCCTGGGGGAAGCCTTGATGCGCCGTATCCTGATCCTGCTCACTGCGCTTGCCGCGCTGGTTATCGGCGGTTGCGCAAGCGACCAGCGCAATTATTCCCTCACCAACACGCTCACGGCTTACGCGAGCGTCGTACGCTGGGGCGACTTCGCTTCGGCGTACCAGTTTGTCGATCCCAAGATGCGCGAGGAACATCCGCCGTCGTCGCTCGAAATGGCGCGCTATGACATGTACAAGGTCACCGGCTACGACGAGGGCAAGGGCGCTGCCCCCGGCGCCGAGAACGAAGTGACCCAGATCGTCCAGATCAGCATGGTGAATATCCATACCCAGGCCGAGCGCACCGTGGTCGACAAACAGAAATGGCGCTATAACCCCGAAACCAAGCACTGGTGGCTGGTCAGCGGCCTGCCGGATATCAGCCACCAATAAGTCCCGGCGTCGGATCGGGCCGCACAACCCGTATAATCGCCCGTTCTGTTCAATCCGCGCGGTCTAGCCGCGCCTGCGGAAGCTTTCGAATGAGCGATGTACTGCATAAGCTGCCCGAGTTCATCGGCAACCATCTCGCGCTCGCCGCGCTGTTCCTGATCCTGCTGCTGGCGATCATCGTGATGGAAATCCTCACGCTGTTTCGCAAGTACAAGGAACTCACGCCAGCCGGCCTGACCCTGCTGATCAATCGCGAGGGCCCGCTGATGGTGGATTTGTCCGCCTATGCGGACTACGAGAAGTCACACGTGCCGGGCTCGCGCCATGTGGCCATGAGCCAGTTCGACCCCGAGCACAAGGACTTGGCCAAGGCCAAGGACGTGCCGGTCGTGCTGATCGACAAGGACGGCCGCGGCGCCAGCACCAAGGCAGCACAGCGCCTGGTCAAGGCCGGATTCGCCAAGGTCTATACCCTGGGTGGCGGCGTACTGGCGTGGCAGCAGGCGCAGTTGCCGGTGGCCAAGGGCAAGAACCCGTAAGTCGTTCCTGGGGGTTTGACCACGCGAGGGCGCTCAGCCCTCGCGTTCCGGCAGCTTCTTCAGGCCGCCGATGAATTCCCTGAAGCTCTCGCGCAACGGCGCAAACAACGCATCCTCGCGATGCTTCAGCATGACTTCGCCGAACAATTTCAGCCCTATCGCCAGTTGGGCGGTCTCGTCGTCGCCATAGTCCAGCCGTGTGCGCAGACGGTCGGCGATCGCCAGGATCTCGTCGTGGTTGGTCGCCTCGAAGTGCAGGGGCGCATGCAGCGCGTCGCCCTCTTTCGCGGGTGCGAGGTGTTCGACAGTGACACGATAACGATGATGTCGGGCCACGGGGACGCTCCGATCTGGGGGTCTCCCCGAGATGAGGCACACGAACGCGGCTTACAACCCGGCGATGCCGGCGCGCCCGGAGAGGATCTGCGCCAATACGTCCGGCGCATAGTCGAACGAATCGTAATAGAGGCGGGCCTCGCCAAGGCCTGCATCGATGAACAGCTTGCGGCCAGCATCGATCATCGCGGGCGGGCCACTCATATAGAGATCGAGCTCGGAGAGATCGGCTTGATCCTCCAGCACCGCTTCGTGCACCAGTCCCATGCGCAAGCCGCTGCTCGCAGCCTGCTCCGGGTCGGACAGCACGGCCTGAAAGATCAGATCGTGCGCCTGGCGCGTCCAGCCTTCGGCCATCTCGCGCAGATACAGGTCCGTGGCGCTGCGGGCGCCCCAATACACGCGCATCGGGCGTCGCGTACCTAGCGCGATAAAGTGTTCGACGATGGCCTTGACCGGCGCAAAACCGGTGCCCCCGGCCATGAAGATCATCGGTCGCTCCGAGTCCTCGCGCGGCACGAAGGTGCCCAGCGGGCCTTCGATGCGCAGCGCATCACCCAGCTGCAAGCTGTCGTTCACCCACGAGGTGAAGCCACCACCGGCCACGTGCCGCACGTGCAGCTCGATGGCGCCATCCGCCTGCGGGTGATTGGCGATGGAGAACGGACGGCGGCGTCCGTCGTCGAGCAGCACATCGAGATACTGACCGGGCAGCCAGTGCAGGCGCGCCTTCCCTGCAGCAGGTTGCAGATGGAGACCGACCACGTCGGGCGCCAACTTCCATTTGCGCGTCACCACGACATCGAGCTGGCGGCGGACGATGTCCTCTACCGAGGTGACTTCACGCGCCTCGATCAGCAGATCGTCGGTCGGCACCGCCTGGCACAGCAAAATGGCGTGCTGGGAGGGCGTGGTGCCGCTCAGCGCCAGTGGCGGGTTGCGTGGATAGGCGCAATGCCCGCTCAGCAGGGTGGCCTTGCAGCTGCCACAGACGCCGGCACGGCACGAGTACGGCAGGGCGATGCCGGCGCGCTGCGCGGCTTCCAGCACGCTTTCGCCCGGTGCGACCGGGAAATGGCGACCGGAAGATTGGAGGGTAACGGTAAACAATGGGCTGCTCTGCTGGATCGGCGGGTGCCGCCGCACATTGTCGCGGCCACGGTAGTCGATCGACAATGCGGGCCCCACCCCCAAGAATCAACCGCCATGGCCATCTGGAAGCAAGAACCTTCGCTCGAGCGCATCAACGGCTGGAGCGCCAACACCATGATGGAGACGCTGGGCATGCGCATCACCGAGATCGGTGATGACTGGCTGCGCGGCACCCTGCCAGTCGACCACCGCACCCATCAGCCCTATGGCCTGCTGCATGGCGGCGCGTCGGTGGTGCTCGCCGAAACCCTGGGCAGCACGGCGGCCATGCTGACGCTCGACCCGTCGCAGGAGCTGGCGGTGGGCCTGGATATCAACGCCAACCATGTGCGGGGCGTGCGCAGCGGCACGGTAACCGGCACCGCCCGCGTGGTGCACCTGGGCCGCACCACCCAGGTCTGGGAAATCCGTATCGAGAACGAAACCGGCGACCTGGTGTGCATTTCGCGCATTACCATGGCTGTGATCCCGGCACGCGCGATGACACCGCGTTGAGTGTAGACGCGCCCTACGCCACGCTCGATCCGGATCGCGTGCTCGATGCCGTCACGGCTTGCGGCCTGTGGCCCGACGGGCGTCTGCTCGCACTCAATAGTTACGAGAACCGCGTATGGCAAGTGGGGCTGGACGACGCCGCGCCGGTCATCGCCAAGTTCTATCGCCCGTATCGCTGGAGCGATGCGGCGATCCTGGAAGAACACGCCTTTGCACTCGAACTGGCCGCCGACGAGCTGCCCGTGGTGGCGCCGCTGGTCTTCGGCGGACGAACCCTGTTGCATCACGACGGCTTTCGCTACGCCCTCACGCCACGCCGTGGCGGACGCGCGCCGTCGCTGGAATCGAACGAGCAGCTGGAGTGGCTGGGTCGCCTGATCGCACGTATCCATGGGGTAGGGGCACGACAACCGTTCGAGCATCGCGGCCGCATCGATCGCCCCACGCTGATCGAGCAGCCCATGCACGCCGTGCTTGCCTCGACCCTGTTGCCGCCTGCGCTGCATGCGGCTTATCGCGCTGCGGCCGAGCGCGTTGACAGCGCCGTCGCCGCGCGCGTGGAGGCCGTGGGGCCGGTACGCCAGCTGCGCCTGCACGGCGACTGCCACCCTGGCAATGTGCTGTGGACGGACGGCGGGCCTCATTTCGTCGATCTCGACGACGCACGCATGGGCCCCGCCGTGCAGGACTTGTGGATGCTGGCCAATGACGAGTCGGCCATGAACGCCTTGCTCGACGGCTACCAGCAGATGCGCGACTTCGACTTCAGCGAACTGGCCCTGGTGCCCGCCCTGCGCGCGATGCGCCAGCTGCACTATGCCGGCTGGATCGCCGCCCGCTGGCACGACCCGGCCTTCCCCGCCGCCTTCCCGTTCGCGGCCGAGGCGCGCTGGTGGGAGCAGCACATCACGGATCTGCACGAGCTGGCCGAGGCGTTGTAATCGACGCACTGCTCCCTCTCCCCTCCGGGCGATCCGAAGGTAGTCCTGGTGGGACAGAGGGCTGGGGTGAGGGGCCAATGTGGCGATAACGCCAAGGCTAATGTGAGCTTCGTTGAAGCTTTCCCGCAAGCACCCACGCCTCACCTCAATCCTCTCCCCAGAGGGGAGAGGAAGCAAGTAAGCTCGCCGTTTTTGAACCGGGCGGCCACGTGCGCAATTTTCTTTTCCGACTGATCGGCATCCTCGAAGTGGCCGGCGGCTTCTACGGCGTGGTCAACATGGTGAGGCGCCTGTTTCCGTTCGGCTCCACGCATGAATCGCTGGTCGCGCTGATCGGGCTGTTGCTGTACGGCTTCGTGCTTATTGCGGGCGTGATGCTGCTGGAAGGTAGCGAACGCGGCGTGGCGTTCTCGAGCTGGGCCCAGCTGTTGCAGCTGCCACTGATTGCCACGCCGATCTTGAGCTATGCCCTGCATTGCGGCGCGTTCGTGAACGTCTACGCCACCCTGCACCTGCCGGTCCACCTGGGCCTGGACTGGCATGTCGGCAGCGAGGGCTTCGTGCTCGCCGTGGCCGGCCCCGGCCTGTCGCGCATCGGCATCAACCTGCTCGCCCTGCTGTCCTGGCTGGCCTTGCGCTTGCGCTAGGAGCCGGCGAATCGGGGGTAGCCGCCCACACCGGTTATCATGGCCGGATGAGTACCCCTGATTCCTCCCTCCCCAGCATCCGCCTCAAGACCGACCGCGCCCCTGGCCATCCTTGGGTGTGGTCCGCCCAGGTCCACAAGCCTGAAACGCGCCTGCCGCCCGGCAGCGTGGTCGATGTCGTGGATGCCAAAGACCGTTTCATCGGGCGCGGTTTCTGGAATGGCCATGCGCGCATCGCGCTGCGCCTGCTCACCACCGACCCGAGCGAGGCCATCGACGCCGACTGGATCGCCACACGCATCGATAACGCTATCGCGCTGCGCCAGGAACTGCTGCAGCTCGATCGCGTGAGTGACGCCTGGCGCGTCGTGCACAGCGAGGGCGACGGACTATCCGGCCTGGTAGTCGACCGCTATGCCGACATTCTGGTGATCGAATACTTCGCGGCTGGCATGTGGCGTTTCCGCGAAGCGATCCATAACGCACTGCTGCGCCACTTCCCCGGCGCGCGGCTGTACTGGTTCGCCGAGAGCCATGTGCAGAAGCAGGAGTCGTTCGACTGCCGCTCCCCCGATGCGCCAGAGCCGGTCGAAGTGCACGAGCACGGCCTGCGTTTCCACGCAGCACCGGGTTATGGCCATAAGACCGGTTTCTTTGCTGACCAGCGCGAGAACCGCCATCACTTTGCGCGGCTGGCCAAGGGTCGTCGCGTGCTCGACCTGTGTTGCAATGCGGGTGGCTTCGCCGTACACGCCTTGGCGGCCGGTGCCAGCGAGGCCGTGGGCGTAGACATGGATGCGGGCATCCTGGAGATTGCCCGCGCCAACGCCGCCGCCAATGACGTTCCCGCAGTGTTCGAGCAAGCCGATATCTTCGACTGGCTGCGCAACGCAGTGGCTCAGGGCGCGCAGTACGACGCTGTCGTACTGGACCCGGCCAAGCTCACGCGTGACCGCAGCAAGGTGATGGATGCGCTGAAGAAATACTTCGCCATGAACCGGCTGGCGCTCGATGTGATCCCGCCGGGTGGCCTCTTGCTGACCTGCTCGTGTACCGGCCTGGTGAGCGAAGCCGATTTCCTGGAAATGTTGCGTCGCGTGGCGCTCAATGCCGGACGCGAGATTCAGGTGCTGCACGTGGCTGGCGCGGGCGCTGACCATCCGTTCCGCAGCGATGTGCCGGAAGGCCGTTACTTGAAGGCGGTGTTCTGCCGCGTGATGTAAGTCCTCAAAGGAGAGCGGGCCATGATCGAGGTCGTCGAGTCCATCCGCACCTACAACGCCAAGCGCGACCCGGAGCGACTGGCGCGCAAGTACTCCGCCATGCGCCATGACCCGTTCTCATTCCTGCGCGGCACCTGCCACCTGTTTTATGCGCGCCTGCCGGCCTCCAAGGTGCTGGCCAAGGCGCCGTCGACCTGGGTCTGCGGCGATCTGCACCTGGAAAACATGGGCAGCTACAAGGGCGACAACCGGCTCGTCTATTTCGATCTCAATGACTTCGACGAGGCGGCACTCGCTCCTTGTACCTGGGAGTTGATCCGGCTGCTCAGCAGCGTGCATATCGCCGCCGACAGCTTGCAGCTGAACGCCGAACAGGCCGAT
Source organism: Dyella humicola (assembly GCF_026283945.1). Classification (NCBI taxonomy): domain Bacteria; kingdom Pseudomonadati; phylum Pseudomonadota; class Gammaproteobacteria; order Lysobacterales; family Rhodanobacteraceae; genus Dyella; species Dyella humicola. The sequence goes on along the minus strand of NZ_JAPDPC010000003.1, from coordinate 302,245 downwards.
CGGCTGTGCGGGCAGTTCATGGCTTCCTACGTCGCCGCCTTGCGCGTCGGCAAGGCGCGCTGGATCGAACGCGACACCGCGACCGGCATGGTGGGCGACCTGCTGGGTAGCCTACGCGGGCGTCTGCGCCCCCATTTTCTCGACAGCCGCACCGAGCGCAAAGGCAAGCTGCGCAAATTGCGCATCGACGGCAAACGGGCACTCTCGGTGACCGATAAACAGCGCGAGAAGGTCACCGCGCTGATCAAACGGATCTGTGCGAAAGAGGACGATCCGAGGTTCTATCGCGTCATCGACGTGGCACGCCGCATTGCCGGCACGGGCAGCCTCGGCATCGACCGCTACACCATCCTCGTCGAAGGCAAAGGCTCACCCGACGGCAACTATCTGCTCGATCTCAAGCAGGCCTTGCCGTCGTCCCTGGTGCCTCACCTGAGCATCGCCCAACCGAAGTGGGGCAGCGAAGCCGAACGCGTGGTGAGCGTGCAGCGGCGCATGCAGGCCATATCGCCTGCGTTCTTCCGGGCGGTGAACATGGGTCGCAAGTCCTATATTCTGCGCGGCCTGCAGCCCACCCAGGACCGCGTCGCGCTCACCGAATGGGACGGCAAACTGGAACGCCTCGAAGGCGTGCTGGAGGCGATGGGCAAACTTACCGCCTGGTCCCAGCTACGCAGCAGTGGCCGCCAGGGCTCGGCCACGGCCGATCAGCTGATCGCCTTCAGCGAAAAACGACGCTGGCCCGCGCAACTGCGGACGCTGGCGAAGGACGCTACCAAGCAGGTGCGGCGCGATTGGAAGACCTACGCCAAGGCCTACGACCAAGGCGCGTTCAAACTCTGAGCGTCGATCAGCACCGTTTCCCCTAGCCCGCTGCCATGACGTCCCGGTTTCTGAGACGCCAGCGCGTACACTTGCCAGCCAGTGCTGCCAGGGAACGTTATGTCCGCTTCTGAAATCCTGTTGATTGTCCTCGTCATCGCCGTGCTGGTGCTGATCGTGCTGCAAACCGTCAACCTGCAGCGCGGCCGTGGCGACGGCGGCCTGACGGCACGACTCGACGCCCTGAAAGACGACAACCGCCATCTGCGCGAAGCGCTGGCGCAGGAACAGCGCGCAGGACGCGGCGAGCTGGCGCAATCGCTGGGTCACTTCCGTGGTCTGCTGCAGGAGCAGCTCGGCGGCATGAGCGAGCAGCAGCAGGAGCGCATCGGCCATTTCGGCCAACGCCTTGACGTGCTCACCGAACGCACCGATACCGGCCTGCAAACGCTGGCACAGCGGCTGACCGAGGATGCGCGCCGCAGCCGCGAAGAACTTACCCTCACGCTCAACCGCCTGGGCGAGCAGCAGCAACAGCGACTCGCCGCGCTCACCGCGGACAACGAGAAGCGCCTCAACGAGGTGCGCGCCACACTTGAGACCAAGCTCCAGGCGATCCAGGACGACAACGCCGCCAAGCTGGAGCAGATGCGCGCCACCGTGGACGAAAAGCTGCAGAACACGTTGGAAACGCGACTTGGCCAGTCGTTCGCCCTCGTTTCCGAACGACTGGAACAGGTGCAGCGCGGACTGGGCGAGATGCAGAACCTGGCCACCGGCGTGGGCGATCTGAAGCGCGTGCTGACCAATGTGAAAACACGCGGCATCCTCGGTGAAGTGCAGCTCGGTGCACTGCTCGAACAAATGCTCACCGCGGACCAGTACGAATCAAATATCGCCACTGTGCCGGGCAGCAACGATCGCGTGGAATTCGCCGTGCGCATGCCTGGCCCGGGCGATGAGGAGGCGCTATACCTCCCGATCGATGCGAAATTCCCGACCGAGGACTACCAGCGCCTGCTCGATGCGCAGGAGGCAGCCGACGCCGACGCCGCCACCATCGCGGGCCGCGCGCTGGAAACGCGCGTGCGTGAGGAAGCCAAGCGCATTCGCAGCAAGTACGTGGCGCCGCCGCACACCACCGACTTTGCCGTGCTGTTCCTGCCCACCGAGGGCCTGTACGCCGAAGTCATCCGCCGCCCTGGCTTGTTCGAAATACTGCAACGCGATCACCACGTGACCGTAGCCGGCCCCACCACGCTCACCGCCCTGCTCAACAGCCTGCAAATGGGCTTCCGCACGCTTGCCATCGCCAAACGCAGCAGCGAAGTGTGGACTTTGCTCGGTGCGGTGAAGAGCGAGTTCGGCAAGTTCGGCGCCGTCCTCGACAAGACGCGCAAGCAACTCGACACAGTGCGCAACA